>JAPCJV010000016.1 GCA_027886785.1 Nitrososphaerota archaeon
ATCCATCAAAGAATGAAGTTTTGTCCAAAATGCGGCACACGAATGCGGCTAAAGGTCCAGAAGCCTCATTCTGTCCTAGCGTGCGACAAGTGCGGGTTCATTGATGATTCCAGTGGTGCTATCGTCCCGGCAACTGAAATAATTGATGAAGAACCTTTCTCTACCATGAAGGTCCTGGGCGATAAAGAAGACAAAATCAAGACGATGCCCACCACCCAGGTCGAATGTCCGAAATGCGGGCATAACACCGCGTTCTGGTGGTTTCTCCAAACTAGGAGTGGCGACGAGCCACCTACCCAATTTTTCCGGTGCGAAAAATGTGCGCATACTTGGCGCCAATACAGCTAAGTGACGACAGCTTAACGATAAGCTCTTTTACCAAAAATAATCGCTGTCCTCGTTAGAACAAATATGCCAGAAGGAGAAACCAAACCCGTCGGCTTCATGGCCAGAACGCAGTCACCCGGGCAGTGGAAGGCAGTGACATCAGCTATTCAGACGTTGGTGGAAGAAGCCACCTTTGACGTGACCTCGGAAGGAATCACCTTTCGCGCCATGGATCCCTCGCACGTTGCCCTAATTGATATGTTCTGGCCGAGCGCGGACTTTCAGAAATTTTCATGCGAAAAACCGGACAAATTCACGGTTCGAATGGAGGACTTCGCGAAACTCATTCGCCGAGCCGAGAGTAAAGACTCGGTCGAGATTTCCCGGGAGGGTACGGAATCGCTCAGCCTAAAACTGAGTAACGGCTACAAAAGAGAATTTGAGCTGCACCTCATTGAATCCAGCCAGAGCAACACTCCGCTGCCGAAGCTCACTTACGAATCCAAGTTTGTTACCACGGAGCCTGCGTTTGATCGCGTGTTGAACGACGTTTCCGCAATCTCCAGTCACATTTCCATTGAAACCGGAAAAGATCGAGTACTGTTTGCGGGAAAAGGAGACACCGGAAAAGCTTCGGTAGTACTGGAAAAGGTGGAAGGCGGAAAGGGCGATCTCGTCAGTTTGCAGGCGGAGAAAGAAAGCAAGTCGACCTACAGCATCGAGTACCTTCTCAAAATCACGAAATCCGCCGGAGCCGCTTCCCAGACGATCAATTTCGAGTACTCGAGCAAGATGCCCCTGCGCATGGAATTCAAGTTAGGCGAAAACAGCAACGGCTATATCCGGTTTTATCTGGCGCCCAGAGTCCAGGAGTAACTTCATTTCAAAGCGATAGCGGGGGGTGGAATTTCAGTAACGCAGAACACTTCTGCAGTTATTTTGAACCACCGCTCTGCGGGTTTCTCATGATAAAACCTCGTTTCTCTTCTGAATAAAGGAAAAAAGGCACCATTATGAGCCCGCCGGGATAACCTGGCTTCCCCACCCCGCTAGGCTAAGTAAACACGATTTTTCGCTCTTGCGTATTAAAGCTTTAACGCCTTGTCAACCCGGATTCTGATTTGTGCGAAAACTTACCTAAGAAAAATTTCGTAAGGCGGGATTGATTGTTTTTTGGTTTCATCTGCCATAACCCACGACGTAGGGATCCATGTTTCGATCTCCGGGAGGATGGACCTGAGCGTTGACCGGGCGATAGAATTGGGATGCAGCGGAGCTTTTCAAATCTTTACTTGCAGTCCTAGAAGGTGGGAAGCCCCTCAACTAGATGCAAATGAAGTAACAGCCTTCCGGGATAAAGTCATGAAGAGCAAGTACAGAGTCTTCGCACACATGCCCTATCTCCCCAACCTGTCTTCGCCCGATTCTACTTTTTACACAAAATCGATCAATGTATTGACCCGAGAAATCGAGAGGTGCACTGCCCTTGGAGTAGAAAATCTGGTACTCCATTTTGGCAGCCACATGAATACATCGCTCGAATCCGGGAAGAAGAGAATAGTCGAGGCGGCGAAGAAAGCAATCTCGAACACTCCAGAATCCACAGTGCGCTTGCTCTTTGAAAATTCCGCGGATGCGAAAAGCGTCGGCGCCCGCTTTGAAATGATCGATGCGGTTTTGAAAGGAGTGAATGTAAACGGGAGAACCGGTGTTTGCCTAGATACGTGTCACGCGTTTGCTTCCGGTTACGATCTGCGAAGCGAAGAAACTGTAAAAGCTACTTCAGAAACCATTGCATCAACGGTTGGGCTGAACCGCCTCTATCTGATCCATCTGAATGATTCTAAAGGAAAGCTTGGCAGCGCCTCCGATCGCCACGAAGACATCGGAAAAGGACAGATTGGAGTGGCCGGCATTACGGCGATCTTAAACTCGCCGGAACTGAATGAGCTAGCAGTGGTCCTTGAAACTCCGCTGGATTTCGAGGGCGAAGATACACAGAATATCGCTACGACGAAAAAACTGATCCGAAGCGCTTAGTCAGCTTTCCACAACGGACTAAAAATCCCGGCCTTCCCGATACGCAATCAGCTTCGCAGCTCTCTGGTCTCGGGTACCAAAATATTTTCCTTTGATTCTTTTTCGCCGTAGGACTGACGTGCCACTCTCGTCCACGAGCTGAATCCGAATCTTGTCTCTATACATGGACTGGAGGATCCCGGCGATCCTTTGAGCGAGGTCCCGATTCCCCGCCCCGATTTTTACAATCTTCCTGATTTCTGGAGCATTGTCGAGCAAGATACTCACACGCTCGATCACTTTGTCCAGGCTTTGGAAATCCCGGCTCTCCACTTCCCGATGGTTGATGAAGACAGCGACGCCAGTTCTGTTCCCTGGATCGATTCCCATAATTAGCCAATCGGTGGGTTTAGGAGGGTAAAGAAGAACAAGCAATTTTTCACAAGCCAGACCCACGTCGTCTCCCAAATCTTCCACGCAAATTACGTTGGGACCGTACAGTTGCAATCTTTCTTTTCTGGTCGTAATGATTACTTTGATCTCGCGATTTAACTCACCCTGGCGGAGTGAAGAAGATCCGCCCAGCTGAATCAGCGGTTCGCGTTCCAAAAGTACATCTACGAAGGGGATACCAATTTTCTTGAGCAGTGAAACGATCGAAAAATAGGCTTTTCCGTTAGAAGTGGCAACGCCCACTTCAGGTCTGGAAACTGAGGACTCGCCTATCCTTCCCACCCAGTAGTTTCTGTTGAAATAGGTAGTGCAGTTTTCAAACTTTTAAACGTTCACTCTTTTCACTCTATATTCGACAATCTATCTCCCGACCTTATTGCGAAAAAAAAGTCCCTATTCAAAAAATGCACCCTCTTGACACTTTGCTCCGAAAAATTGCATCTCACCCCGAGACGACCACTTTGGTCATCGAGGATCCCAGACTGAAACCGGCACTTATGAGAAAAATCGTAAGCGATTTGATCGAAATAATTCCCGTTTGCTATCTTGATTTTGACCTTCAATTCTCTTCGATGCTCCAAAACGTCCCGGATGACTTCTACGCCCAGCTCGTCTCAAAGGGGCTTCTTGTTATTCAACCGGAAGACGATCTCGCCGCGCTCGTTAACTTTCTGGCAGTTCCGGGCCGGATCCAAAATAATGGAGTAATAATTTTGGATTCCGTTAACTCTTTGCAAACGTTGCTCTCCTCGAATTCGTCACCCAAAAGATTGCGCACTGCAAACTATCGCTCTTTTTTGTTGATCAGCGTCATCCAAATGATCGGGAGCTTTTTCTCGAATTCGCTGATTATGGCGAACGTTGCAAAGTCCCGCCCGAGAATTCAGCAAGATCGTTCCACGGTTTGGGAAAAGGAGCTCGTTGGGGGTCGGATGATGAAGTACAAGAGCGATTCGATCGCTATTGCATCCGAGGTAAAACACCCCCAAAAGGAATCGAGCCGGACGGCCCGCCTAGTTGTCAACAGAGATTCTTCTAGCAGCGGAGAGGAGGAAGAATATATCGTCGATTTGTGCGGGTCGAGATAAGATCTTATTTTAGAGTCAAAATGTAGTAGCCGACAGTCATGGCAATTGCGATCAAGGCAATGCCCCCGACGAAAAACATTTCCGCAGATCTTGCCCTAATTGTTTGCCGCCCGCTGAGATACAACGCATACGCCCCCAACGAGCCTATAATGTAGGCAAACATGATTATTATCGTCTCTGTCACGTTTTGCGCGTTTGGGTTTGCAACGATTGGATTCAGGTTAATTCCGGCCTGCCCAGAATTTCCAATGGCATTAATGACTCCTGCAACTAAAAGATACAGGGCGATCAGGTAGAGCCATTCTACGCCTCGATCTTTCAGGGAAGTGGCAGAATTGGGGTTCGTAAGCCTCTTTCCCACTCCGGTTTGCAGAACCCGGGAGGTCAGTTTTCCTGTCGCAGCCTGAACTCTTTTCTTGATTCCCAAGAGAAATTTATCCCGTTGTTTTTATTTGACCGTTTTCTAGCGCCTGCCGCTCGAAGATAGTTGCAGCTCAAGCGTCGCGACTTGTTTAGCCCAGTCTCCAGTTTCCTTTAGCCCAATTATTGTCTCTAAATACCTTTCCCAGCTGATGTTTCCGAAGGCGAAGTTCCACTCCGAAAAATTTGATTTGATCTCAGTAAACGCCATTCTGTGAAAATTGCAGTACGAGCTGTCTGGAACTAGCGACCTCTCACACAACGGGCATTTTTCGACGATCATGATCTTATGACATCACGCTCGTCCTTCTCGAAGGGCAGAAGTAATTTCCACAGGATTCTTTTCCACTCGTGGATCTAGAGAAAATAAGCACGATTCGAGGCCACCCGCACGATGTACAAGATCTACCTGTCGTGCGGATCATTCCTCCCTTCGGAGCGGGGGAGGATGTCCTGCACCCACTGTCAAAATTGGAACATCGGATAAACCTCTTGCCAGTAGTCCTTGATCTTATCAGTTCTAATTCTCCCAATTTGCATTTGGGGCAATGACCAATGGATCTTTTGTAAGTACTCCTTTCCGAGCTAGGTGCTCTATCAATTCCATAATCAATTTCGATTTTTCGCAATTTTCTTAGACTCTCGCTTAGAGCCTTCATTATCTGCTCTGCAACGTCCCGATCAGTACCACTTCTTGATTGTAAGGAATCGAGCTTTCTTTCAAGCTCCCGTGTCAGCCCAGTGGACAAAATTTCCGGGGAATGAATTCTGAGGGTCTCAACTAAGAAAAGACCTCTCTTCTCGGGAAGGAGCTCATTTTTCATTTTTTTTATATAGAAACGCTTGATGAGGGTGGAAATAGTTTCGGCCCTTGTGGCTTTGGTTCCAAGATTTTCGTCTTCCATCTTCAAAAGTAGCGAAGCTTCGGAAAAACGGACGGGAGGGGCGTTGAATTTCATTTCAAGTTCGACATTCTTTACTTCCAGTTCGTCGCCGGTACTGAGGGAAATCTGAAGTGAATTTGCAAAGCCCGGAAAATAAGGATAATATTTGACCCATCCCAGGTCCAAAATCTGAGCCCCCTCAGCTACAAACTCGTTTGATGCTAGATCAAAAACAAATCTCGTTTTTTCTAAAATCGCATCACTAGCAAACGCATTACAAAATCTTCTGACAATGAGCTCGAAGACTTTTCTTTCTGGATCCGATAGAAATCTTAGAGGGTGCTCCCCTGTCGGGAAAATTGCCGGGTGCGCAGGATCATTCAAGGGCCCTTGCCAAGGGTAGCGCCTTCTTTTCGGATCGGAATGGAGTTCGGCGATCAGATTACCAATATTTGGAAGGAGCGCTAATTTCTTGAGAACGGCTTCCGGTCCGATTTTTTCGGGCAATTTTTGGCTGTCGGTTCTCGGGTACGATATGAGACCCTGCAGGTACAATTTTTCAGCGAGAGCCAGAGTCACACTTGGAGAAAAATAGAACAGGCGATGAGATTCACGCTGAAGTTCGCTAAGATTGAAGAGGTACCTTGGAGGAAACTTGAGCGTAGATTTGTCTACGAACTTTACTTTGCCCGATTTGAAGGCAACTGTGCTTTCATATACAACTCGGGCTTTAGACTCGGTCTTGATCGGATTGTCTTTGAATTTCGCTTCAAACTGCACTCCCCCTTTTTCTAAACGGCATTTTACGTCCCACCGTGGCATGGGTACATGGACCATCCTTTGGATTTCACGATCAACGACAAAGGAAAGTGTGGGCCCTTGGACTCTTCCCATTGTCAAATTGATGAAGGATCTAATTTCTTTCCCGCTATTGGCGGCGCTTGTGAGAACTCTTGATAGATTAATTCCCCACAAATAATCGGCAAAATGACGCATCTGACCTGCCTTTGCTTGTGACGGATCGAAGGGTGTTAGAGAAGAGAACGCCTGACGGATTTCTGCTTCAGTTAGCGTTGAAAACTTCGCTCTAAGGGAGGATTTCCCTTTGCCGCTGCAACTAT
Source organism: Nitrososphaerota archaeon (assembly GCA_027886785.1). The sequence goes on from JAPCJV010000016.1 coordinate 6,313, forward strand.
ATTCTAGAACATTGAATCCAATCGTTTCCCCCTCAATATCCAGATCGCAGGCGTTCACAAAATTTCTGATACCGACCGACATTTTGGAGATGTTATCAATTCTCTGCCTCGCTCGACCTTGAAAGCCGGATCCCCGTTTAGCGCCATAATTCCTGGAACCAAAGCCCTTGTGGAACCACCCGACATCGTATAGGGGATAAATTCCGCGATTTGTTTGAGGATCTGACAGATCGTAAAGATGCCCGGCGGCTGAGAAAATGAGGTAGTGTTTTCCGTCATAGGCATTGAAGACCTCGAACGTCCATCTGTTCTTGGTTTCAAATTTGTTTGAAGCCCCTAGCGCTTGAGCGATCTTGCGCGCCGCATCCGGTTTTTCGGCAATGACAGCTATTCTCTCATCAATCATCTTTCAAAAAGTACTCCCGTAACCGAGGCTTCCACAAGATCAGTATTTTCTGAAAAGCCTGACTTATCAATTCAAAAGCAAATCAGCTTAGCTTAATTACGTTGTCCACACAGGTGGTCGGGCTGGGAGTTTTCTAAATTCAATATGCCATTTGAGATTGCTTGCGCGAAATGCTCAGCAGTGTTGTATACTGGGTTTGACCTAAAATCAGCCAAGGACGTTATTCGACCAGCAGAATACAAATGCAAATTCTGTGGAGCCTCGCTGTCAGTTGGCGATTTTTCCGTAGAAGTTCTGAAAACCTAGTCTTTCAGATCTGATGCAATTCCATTTCGCAGCCCGCCGATAATCAAACACTTGTCAGGTGAAATGGTGCTCATATTCTCAAATTTGTTTTTTGGCTTTGCGAAGGGAAAGTGCAGTCCCCTAATGAGAGCGATGGGGATGGCTTCTCCAGCTTCGCCCATCATCAACTGGGCTACCGTGGCTACTTGATCCGCAATCGCTCGCAACGTCACTTTCAATTTGTTTCCGTAAAGATCCCTCTCCCCACGAAGGTCAATGGTAGATTTCATTCCCGAGACCGCCAAGGCGATTCCGACGGTACCCAATCTTGTCGGAGTAACTCTGCTGTCCGTAAGTATGACTCCCAGTTTCGCTATCTTATCCGAGTTTTCGTCGTCGTTCCTACGAGCTAGTAACACTTTCCTCACTCTTTTTGTGGTAAGATCAGGGTTTTTTGGATAGAGAATCGCCCACCCATTCTTGACGTTGCTCCTATCAATCCCTGCATTGGGAGCGATAGTCCCTTTGACCAAAGAGAGGAGAAATCCATTAACCCCGCCCAGAATGGAATCTGATTCATCGATAACCAGCTGTGCCAAATTAGACTCTATTTGATATTTCTTGGATAACTCGATCGCCCTTGCCTTCGGGAAAACTTTTGCCAGCTCCACAACCCTCCCTTCGGCTATAGATGCGAACTTGCTCGAAATCGCGATGATATCCTCATTTTGCAGAGTAATGCGACTGTTCTTGAGAGCGCGCCAAACTGCATTGGGCAGATCGAAACGATCGGTTCTTATTTCTGATCTGACGGGAAAAACCTGGATCGATTCAACAAGAGCTGACACGTCGGGGAGCTTGTGATTATGCTCTAATGAATATGTCGTGTCGCTGAGTTGAAAATATCCATTCAAATAATTCGGTAAACCTGAGGAATTTCAGAGGGACGAGATCAATGGCTAGAAAATCGCATCTCTACGATTTCCACAAGATCCACGGAAAGATGACGGAATTTTCCGGGTTCGATATGCCACTGTGGTACAAAGGGATCATAGAGGAACACATGGCGGTTAGGACAGCTGCAGGGATTTTTGACGTATCCCATATGGGAAGATTTTGGATCAAGGGAAAGGACGCTACAAGATTTCTAGCCTATCTACTTCCAACAAATCCCTCTCCAGTTAAGAATTATCGAGCCTTCTATACTGCCCTCTGCAATTTTGAGGGCGGAATCGTCGATGACGTAATCGTGAACAAATTCTCTGACGATTCATACCTGATGGTTGTGAATGCTGGAAATAGAGGCAAAGATTTGGATTGGATCGAAGATCTGTCCTCGACATTCGAAGTATCCATTGAGGATTTTTCCAATAACTCTGCATTAATGGCGATCCAAGGACCCTCTTCTTTCGAGATTTTGCAAAAGAACTGTGATGTGGATTTGGGCGTAATCAAAAGATTTGGATTTGCAGAATGTAGGATTGATGGAGAAAAAGCGCTTGCATCTCGAACAGGATATACGGGTGAAGACGGGTTTGAGATTACTGTTTTTGATACATCGGTTGACCGTCCAGATCGAGCACTCAAAGTTTGGACCAGGATTCTGGAAACTGGTTCGACTCTGGGGATCCTGCCTTGTGGGTTAGGCGCGAGAGACTCGCTCAGGTTAGAGGCAGGACTATGTTTGTATGGTCAAGATATTGATGACACTACTACTCCCGTCGAAGCCGCGTTAGATAACATCATTACGAAAGATCAAAGAGACTATATCGGGAGGGAAAAAATTCTAAAGCAAATCGTAACTCCTTCAACCAGAAGAAGAGTGGCATTTTCCATGTCAGAACCCGGCATACCTAGGCACGGATTCAACATATTACTGGCAGGGCAAAAAGTGGGTGTTGTCACGTCGGGGACTTTTTCCCCGTTGTTGAAAAACGGAATCGGCATGGGGTATGCTCCGACACCCATATCAAATTTAGGGCAAACAATATCCATCCAAATAAGAGACCAGGAAAAACACGGAGAAATCAGAAGCACGCCCTTTTACGACACCAGGAAATACGGCTATAGGAGAGAAAGAAACGGATAGCCCGTTGGAAATCGGCCGTTTAGCGGTTTCCAACGAATAGCAGGTCAGTTTTTATTCGGAAAATTTTCCCTTAATGTCATTCATTATCAAGGGTGACAGCTGTTTGGTAGACTCTCAAACCTATGAGGTGCTCGACGGTTATCTATACACGAAGGATCACGAATGGATCGGGGACTCTAGGAAGTCTTCCTTTCTAGTTGGAATCACAGATTATGCGGCGAAAATGTTGAATGACATTGTCTATGTCACGCTCCCCAAAGAAGGAACTTTCCTGCATCAACGGGACGTGTACGGTCAAGTGGAATCAGTCAAGACCGTCTCGGACATGTACATGCCGGTCTCAGGAAAAATAATCAGGACGAATTCGAAACTGGGACAGACTCCTGAGCTCGTGAGTAATGCCCCATACACCGATGGTTGGATGCTGGAAATTTCCTCCGAGGATTTCTCGACAGAATCGAAGGAGCTTCTCAATTCGGCCGCGTACCGGAAGTTTATTGATACTTTGAAAGAGACGGATTGAAATTTTGAGGAAAGCTTATACACGGTTTTTGGAAACAATTGGTTTTGTCAATGGAACTGCGGGACTTAGCTGGCAGACTTAGAGGCATTTTCTACCGCCCGACAATGTCGAGGCGGAGTGCCACCATTTTTCTGGCAATGTCTCTAATTCTCATCGTAGCGATCATCATGAGAATCTATCCCGCGCAGTACGGTTGGTTTTTGAACGAGTTCGACCCGTACTTCGATTATTACGCTTCCTACCACGTTGTAGTTCTTGCACAGCAGCACGGATTACTCTACGCATTGTTTAACGATCCTGCGAATTGTCCCGCCTCGTTACTCACCTCGTGCCATACCCAGCAAGGATACTTCAATTGGCACGATGTCCAAATGTGGTATCCGTACGGCAGGAATGTCGCAGCCACAAGCCAGGTGGGACTTCAACTAACCGGCGCAATTTCCTATCTCATTGTGAATTCGATTTTTGGAATTCAAGTAAGCTACTACGATTTTCTGGTGTTTTTCCCAGTTCTTCTCGGATCCATAACGATCGTTCCTCTCTATTATCTCGTCAAGAAAATAACTAACAGCGCTGGAGGAATCTTTGCGGCTCTCATTTTTGCGGTATCACCACCGATACTGGAGAGAGGAAATCTGGGGTGGTTCAAATCAGAACCGCTGTCCTTGTTTGCTTCTATAATTGGCGCTTACTTCTTTCTCTCAATGTTTAGTTCAAAGACGACTCTGAGAGGCGTGTTGATCCGGGGCTTCCTGGCTGGCTTGATGTTCGGGTATTCCATAATCGATTGGGGAGGCGGAGATGAATTCGTGCTCATTTTCGGGCTTGTATTTTTGATCGCACCCTTCGTCAAGAGCGTTGATCTGCAAAAAACCGTCCAGGGTGGATCGATACTGGTGGGCACCCTGTTGCTTTTTGCTGCGGTGACTCCTCGACCTGGGCCCGGCATCATTACTGATCTTGTGGGATTGCCGCTAATCGCTTCGTGGGTCTTTGCCTTTCTTGCGTACTTTGTCAAAAAATACGGCGACCCGGCTTCGTATACCAAGAACTTGGTAAAAATTCTACTGATTTTTGTTTTCGGCGGACTGATCTTCGTTTCCTTTGGAGCGATCGGTGGTATTTCTGGACGATATCTGACGGTATTGTACTCCCAATTTAGGACAGGGGATCCATTAGTCCAATCGGTAGCCGAGCAGGCAGTTCCCACCGGAAGCCAGTTCTTTTCCGATTATGCTGTGGTGATCCTGCTGTCAGGTTTTGGGGCCTATATTGCGTTCCGGAAAAGGTCGATCGAAGGAGTTTTTGCTTTAGTTCTTGCCCTAACGGGAGTATACATCGCTTCCTCTTTCTCTAGATTAATGGTCTACTCGACACTTGCGTTAGGTATTCTGGGAGCGATTGGTCTGATCGAGCTCTCCGAATCGATCCTGCGACCCACCGTTTCAACGGTGAGCAGAAAGAAATCCAGAATATACGAATCTAGAAGCGAAGTGAAGGTGCTTTTTGCTGTTTTGATGGTGGTTCTGATAGCCGTCCCCATTTTCATTCCGGCAAATACTAGTAACGGTTACAAGTTATCTCATTCTGGTTGGATCGCGAGTGCCAACGTCCCCGTAAGTCTAGCCAACGGCGGCACTGCTTTCAGCACCTCCAGCACAGATTGGCAACAAGCGCTCAACTGGATGAGAACTCTCGGATCAAGCACCACGATTGTGTCTTGGTGGGACTATGGGTATTGGACCGCGGTCATGGGCAATGTTACGTCACTGGCAGATAATGCAACTATTAACGAAACCCAGATCTCCTACATTGGTCAGGCTCTGGTCGATACACCTCACCAGTCTTTGCAAGTGCTCAAGAACAACTTGCACTCTCCGCAGTATATTCTGATCTTCATCGCAGGATACGCATTCTCGCCCCAATCACAGCAGGGGCAGACCGCGCAGCTGTATTACATGTTGACTGTTCCCACGCCGTATCCGCAGCCTGCCGGAGGAGACGAGTCTAAAAAACAGTGGTTCATGAGAATCGGTAATACGACCTGCGGATGCATACAAGAGACCAATGGTCCCAGGGCTCTCATGGAACCTGATGACTTTACACCCACGCCGTACTTCTGGTCCAGCTCCACTCTGGGGCAGTTGATTCCGTTCCAGTCTCAGTCTCTTTACTACAATCCAGTGTCGTCGCAGACAGCCAATGGTTACAATCAAACAGTATCCACAACCAGCGGTGCGTCCGGAATTTCAAACGGGTACACCGAAGTTTACTCATATCTGATGAAGTTCCCTGCTTCCAGCACCAAGGCTCCCTTCCAACTAGCCTTTGAATCCTCAAGTCTGCCTGGGGTAAAGGGACTCTATTCCGCAGTACTGGTCTACAAAATCAACTATAATGCTACAGTCTAACTGGCACCTTCAGCTTACAACTAGTTCAACGACAATAGGCGGATTCAGATCTTAACGTGCCTAAGGAAACGGGCTCGTTAAAAGAAATCAAGAGCGGCATTTTTGGTCTTCTTTGGAGCGAGACCGATTCCGTATATGGCGGTTTTGGGGCAAACCAAGGATTCGTGATCTTAGAGGACTCCGTACTGGTCTTCGATTCGGGGATGTCGACTCGGCAGGCAAGCTTGTTGGATAGGTCAGTAAGAAGTGTCACCGATAAAAAAATCCGATATATTGTGAACAGCCACGATCATTCCGACCACGTTTTTGGCAATTCGTTTTTTTTGGATCGCTATTCCAAGTACGGCTTGACCATTTTGGCGCACAGACTCTGCCAGGATCAAATCAGCAAATTAGGCGAAAAGAGAATGAAGAATTATCGAAAGATTC
>JAPCJV010000160.1 GCA_027886785.1 Nitrososphaerota archaeon
GGAGCCGGTTGGGTCAATGATTGATTAACAACATGAGAAATCAGAATGCGATTATTCCCCTCTTTGCATACGCTATCGAAGTATTCTTGAAGAGTGCGCGGCCTACGGAAGAGCTTGTATGAAAGAGTCAAAGAGATTCAACCACTAATTGAAACTAGGATCTTTCTAGATCCTAGTACCGTTGGACTGTAAATCGCAAAAAGGTGAAGCAAACGAGCAGCTTACTCTGGGTAACGAGGTAAGGGAAGACTCCAGAGTAAAAGTACTGCTCTTTGCAAATCACCAGATCAGATCAATACAACTAAAATCCTATAACGGACAAAAACTCTGAAAGATCATTAATTACTCTTGAACATTTCTGCAATACACGCTGCTTTATTGTGGTTATGGGCCTGATTGGTGTCAATACTGGTGCTGGTAATGCTGTTCCTGCTTGCAATGTGTTTCACATGCATGTAATAGGTATGTCGTACTATATACGTCTATGTCAAGAGGTGATGAGAGATCGAGGGGGGACATTTAGTAGTGGAATCATGGATTTGGAGGACCTGATCTCTCGGTCAGACTAATACGAATAGAGGCCGTCTTATGAAGAATTATCCGGCCCAGGTAGCTATCCGAATGTCATTGTTCTAACTATTGTTTCGACATAGACGTATATAGTTTGTAATGTCTATTACACTACCGAGAATGTGAAATTATGTCTAGGCAAATTGTCAACGAAGATTACAGCAGATATGATTTCAGGGACCCGGAAGAGCTCGTTTTCAAGTCGCAAAGGGGACTGACTCGATCCACTGTTGTGGAAATTTCACAGATGAAAAACGAACCAAAATGGATGCTAGATTTCAGGTTAAAAGCTTACGATTATTTCATGGATCGGCCGATGCCGAACTGGGGTGGGGATCTGTCAAGAATTAATTTTGAGAACATCTACTATTATGCAAAGCCGACAGACAAAATAGGAACCGACTGGAAAGACGTACCTGAAAATATCCGGAAGACATTCGAAAAGTTAGGGATACCGGAAGCCGAAAGAAAATTCCTTGGAGGCGTTGGCGCCCAATACGAATCCGAGGTCGTCTATCATTCGCTCCGCGAGGATTTGGAAAAGAAAGGGGTCATATTCCTGGACACTGATTCTGCGATCAAACAGTATCCGGATATTGTAAGACGATACATCGGTACAATCATTCCACCTAATGACAACAAATTCGCAGCCTTGAATAGCGCGGTTTGGAGCGGTGGCAGCTTCGTCTTCATACCGGCTGGAGTCAAGGTGGACGTCCCACTTCAAGCGTATTTCAGAATCAACTCCAAGAACGTCGGACAATTCGAGAGAACACTCATTATCCTTGAACCAAATGCAGAAGTCCACTACATAGAAGGATGCACTGCCCCGGTGTACTCCTCAGAATCGCTTCACTCAGCGGTAGTAGAAATCATTGCAATGAAGGGAGCGAAAGTTAGGTACACGACAATACAGAATTGGTCGAAGGATGTTTACAACCTGGTAACAAAGAGAGCTTACGCGTACGCGGATGCAACTGTCGAATGGGTTGACGGCAATCTAGGCAGTAGACTAACGATGAAGTATCCGTCGATTTACCTTCTGGGTCCCAGAGCAAAGGGAGAAGTACTTTCGATAGCATTCGCGGGCAAGGGGCAACACCAGGACGCCGGCGCAAAAATCGTGCACATGGCACCATACACGAGCTCGAGAATTACAAGCAAGTCGGTTAGCAAAGATGGAGGCCGAACTACTTATCGAGGCCTATTGCATGTGGATAAAGACGCAATCGGCGTAAAATCAAGTGTAAGATGCGATGCGCTACTGTTAGACGAGGCATCGAGAACTGACACCTATCCATATAACGAGATAAACAATCAGACCGCAAACGTCACGCATGAGGCAACGGTGGGTAAGATTAGCGATGATGCAATATTTTATCTCATGAGTCGAGGATTGAGCGAGTCAGACGCCTTCAGCATGATAGTCATGGGCTTTATGGAACCCTTCACAAAGGAACTGCCGATGGAATATGCGGTGGAATTGAATAGGATGATTCAACTCGAGATGGCTGGGTCTGTAGGCTAGTCTTCGATTGCGAACGACGAATTCAGGATGCTAGATTCTACTTGTCTTACTTAATTCACTATGAAGAAAGTACTGGCAAGTATCATGCAAGATCTCAAAGGGAACCTATTGCGGCTGGAGTGGGAAACTGTCTTTACAGCGCAGTTGATGATTTAGAGCTCAAGATTCAAGAATTGCAACTGCGAGAGACGTCGGTTAACAAGACCAAGGCTCTCAACGAACCCTTGCTCGTTGTGCGAGTTTCTTAATTTGAATTAAGGAGAGTAGTAGATTCGAGGAAATTTTAAGTCAGTGTCAACATGAAAAATGAGTCGAAGCATGAAATCCATCCAAAGGTGATAAACCACTGACAACACGGCCGATCGGTTGGCTCTTACTTCAATAAATCGAGCGAAGGTTATTCGCTTCACAGGTGAGGAATAGTCGAGTTATAGCACCATCAAAGTTCCTCTATGTTCGACTCCTGTCAAAGAAAGTGCCATTCCTTCCGGCCTTGCTTGCTCAGTTAGCCTTTCCCCTGAAGGAGTCAGCCCCAGCAAGGTTTCAATGCAGTAAATCAGCGCCCCGCTAGCCCATGCCTGAGGCGCGTTGGCAGCAGGATATGGAATGGGCCTTGAATGTTCTCGTCTCACATAACCCGCAAATAACTCGGGAAGTCTATGTTCTGGAAAGGCTGCTGCCGCATCTATGAGAGAAAGAGCGAGCTCATTTGACTCTTTGAAAAAGCCGTAAGCCTTCATGCCGGCGGAAATGATGGATGTATCGTGAGGCCAAACGCTACCGTTGTGATAAGAAAGGGGATTGTATTGAGCCATTTTGGATGAGAGAGTTCTGATTCCCCAGCCCGTGAACATTTCGCTGCTCATGAGACGCCTCACTACCATCGGAGCCTTATCGTCATCCACTATGTGAGTCCACAAACAGTGACCAGGGTTTGAAGAGATCGCGTCAACTTTTTCCTTTTTCCCATCAAGGGCCAGTGCAAAGTATTGCTTCTTCGGCAGCCAGAAGGCTGCATTGAATTCTTGCTTCAGCCTTTTTGCTTCCACTTGCAATTTTTCTGCTTTTTCAACATCCCCCAATACTCTATACAGATCTGCCATTCTCGTCTTAGCTGAAAAGACATAACCCTGCACTTCAGCCAACGCAATCGGCGATTCTGCAAGCTCACCCGTAGCAAAGGAAATAGAATCGTGAGAATCTTTCCATCCCTGGTTTCTAAGCCCCTCCTTTACGAGCCCTTGATATTCAACAAACCCGTCTCCGTCCAAGTCACCGTACTGATTAATCCAGTTAATTGCAGATTCTGCCGCGGTGATGTATTTCTTCAAGAATTCTTTGTCCCCTTTCCATTGATAAGCTTCCCACAGAAGCATAACGAACAAAGGTGTAACGTCCACGCTTCCATAATAGCAAGAATGAGGGACTTCTTTGAAGATAGAAAGCTCACCATGACGAACTTCGTGTAATATCTTGCCCGGCTGTGCCTCACTAAACCTGTCCACCCTCCTTGCTTGCAAAGCTGCTAAAGTTTGGATAGTATTCATAAGGAGGCTTGTTCCGAGAATCTTTGTTTGGATCGCCGAAATTATCGAATCCCTTCCAAAAACAGCCATGAACCAAGGGAGGCCAGCCGCCAAAACATACTTCTTGGGTAGAATTTCCAGCTGCAGGGAACTGAGATCATAGATTGCCTGGTAATACGCTTGCTCCAAACCTTTGTGATCCGTATATAATTCCGGCAATTTGGGATCTCCAATTAATTTCCCGTCTATCTTATGACGCAAGAATCCGGAGCTCTTCCGTCGAAATGGGGCGAATGGAGACCCAAGTATATTTCCCACGCATCTGGAAGCGACAGATGTCTGCCCTAAAACTGGCGTGACATTGATGCATGTTTTCCAGACTATCCGCGGAGCCAGTGAGAGGTTTAGAACAAATTTGTTTTCATGCACAATTGGAACGGCCGAAAGCGAGATGCTAACCCCTCGACGGTAATCTCCCCTTTGATATTCCAAACCAAAATAATGGCCTGCCCTCTTTAAGGTCCTAATCTTCCCGCCCTTATGAATCGAGCCCCGACGAACCTCAAAGACATCTGCAAAGTCAGAGTCGAATACTATTTCTACATCGAATGATTGGTCCTCGAGCGAATCGTTCTTGATGTATATGTCTTCATGAAGCCCCTTGTCAATCGATCTATCACGCACTATGCTCAGAGACGACGGAGCCAAGTTCCGTGTTTTTCCCGGAATTGAATAAAAGCTGACGATTGACGGTTCGAATCTGTTGACTCCCACCGAACTGGATTTCTGATCGTCCACAAGTAATTTGAAAGTGGACAAGAACCGAGTATCTGATGAATAGAAACCTTCAGTAGTTCCCGGGTTAACATCTCCGTTCTCGGAACTGATTGCGAATACAGAACCTGACGTAGCGATAATAGAACCATCGGGCATCGTCGAAGTCTGCCTATCGTGCGGCTATGAGTTCAAATTCTTTACCGTCACTTTCATACAAAATATTTTGATACGCCTTCAGGTAATTGTCCGCGAGAACAGGTACGTCAAAATATCGCAACATTCGCTGTCTACATCTCAGTGGATCAATTTGTTTTACTTTCTTGACTGAATCCACCATCTCGTCTAGTGAATTAACCACATAACCGGTTTCTCCGTCTTGAACTAACTCGGGTGCTGCTCCCCGATTGAACGCGATTACAGGAGTTCCGCAAGCCATGGCTTCTATCATGAAAAGTCCGAAAGGCTCGGGCCAAGTTATCGGAGCCAAAAGACATTTCGCGTTCGCCATGAGCTCTTTTTTTCGCGCATCATCAACTTCACCCTCATACCTTACCATCTTGTCATCAAGATACGGCAAGACTTGGGTTTTGAAATATTCGTGTTCCACCGGATGTAAATTCCCGGCCAGAATCAGAGGAATATTCAATTTTAGTGCGGCCTGAATTGCCAAGTGTGGTCCCTTATCGGGGGAGAACCTACTGAAAAAGAGGAGATATTCTCCACGATCTCCATCGTTAAACGAATATTCCGAACAATTTATGGCATTGTAGATCACACCCGCAAAGTGATCCTTCGGTGGGAGCCGACGAAAGGCGGATTGGCTGATTGTGTTGTACCATCCCTTGTAGTGATTAAACAGTGTGAGCAGATCTCCTTCTAACCCACCATGAAAAGTTGTAAGCATGGGCGTTTTCACTAATCCCGCTGTCGCGAACCCCTCCACACCGGTATGATTATGAATTATATCGAAATCATCTGCTTTCTCAAGACAAGAAATTACATTCAATAGAGATAGAGCAGGAGAAATCC
>JAPCJV010000161.1 GCA_027886785.1 Nitrososphaerota archaeon
CAGCACCACGATTTCGTTTCCGGTCTCGAATACTTTCTGCGCATTTTTTTGAATAGAAGCGTACAGCGCGTGGAATTCCTCTCCCCTGTGATTTATCATGGGAGTAGTCATCGCGTTCGTAACTCTCTCTGAAACGTTCGTGGGGCCCGGAATCATTACGAGTTTTCTCACTAGGAAAGCACTCGATTGTTAGGAGAAGTCAAAAATTTTAGAATACGCCATCTAAAGTTTGCCCAAGACGACTTGTTCCCGAACCGTGGAAGCGAAGAGCTCCACCTTTTCCAGAGGGAGCGAAGATTCTGCCGTAATTATTACCAATCCTCCTTCGACTGGAATCATTACAATTTTGAAGCGATCATGGCTCACGACTGAGTACCGCACCTGACCGAAATAGAGAGACCAAGTGGCCATAGCTCCTTTGAAAAAAGTTAGATCTTTGATGAGCTGGGTTTCGCCCGGATGGCTTTCTTCTTTGTTGCGCAGCTCGCTGACGACCATCCCACGCAGGTTGTCCATATAGCCAAAGTATCGGATCTGAGGGTCGAGACTAAACAGAACATCCCGCAGTATGAGAGACTCTGTCAGTTTCAACGAATGTTATGAAACTGGAACTAAGAATTAACTATTTGCCCCATCCAGGCCACTAAACCGACCCTTGGCGATGATCGGTTCAATCAATTTTGCTACAGATTTGGGGACTAGTTCTTTCCACCTCCCTCCTTCCACAATCCTTCTCCGTACTTCGGTAGCAGAAAATCGGGGGCGATCCAATAGAGGCGGCTCAATCGTTGGGACTCCCTTTTCTTTGTACAATTGCAGGGTAAGTCGATCACTGGAAAAAACGACTTCATACTGTGGGACTACCTGGTCAATGTACGCTGTCCACACAGCGTGGCCCGTCGCGTCGGGAATCGGAATTATCAGATATCTTGAAGGATCTATTCTGTCCGCATTCAAAGTGTTTCGAATCATGAGAATTCTCTCGCCTGCAGTGAAGGGATTCTTGGATTCGAAGCTCTTTTGAGAACTGCCGACCACTATGTACAGATGCCTCACTTGACTTAGCGCAAATTTAACCGTGGCTAAGTGTCCTAAATGAAACGGTTGAAATCGACCAATGAACACGCCTGTTTGTCTCATGATTCCCTGCTCGATCAAGAGCTCGTACTAACGTTTGACGAGTCCAAAATTAGAACCGTGCAGTTGTGTTAAAAAAGCATGTTCCATCGTTCCAGAAATTAGTTGGAATTCGTAGAAATTGATGGGTCCCTTGGCGAGGGTGGAGGCCAGATCCTGAGAACTTCCCTGAGCCTCGCAACTATTTTTGGAAAACCGATCAGAATATCGAAGATCCGAGCTGGCCGAAGAGAACCTGGTCTTCGGCCTCAGCACCTCCATGCAGTTTTAGTCTCTTCTAAAATTTCCGGAGGTCAAGTTCAAGGAGCGAAGGTGGGTTCAACCGAAATTGAATATGTCCCGGGCTCCCAAACGGATCCTTTTCGTGAAACCGTTGACGTGGGTACAGCTGGGAGCATAAGTTTGATTGCTCAAACGATTGTCCCAATTTCACTTTTCAAAAACATAGAGCTCGATCTTCAGGTGATAGGCGGAACCGAGGTTCCAAACAGTCCAACCGTTGATTATCTTCAACAACTCGTGGTTCCTATTTACGAAAAATTAGGTGCTAAAATTGAAATCGCCATAAAGAGACGGGGCTATTATCCGAAAGGCGGAGGTCTCGTGCAACTAAAGTGTCGCAAGATTCAGTCCCCGAATCCTCTGACCTTCCCCGAAACGGTCGAAGAAACAAATCTAGAGCTCAACGTGCTGAGTGTTTCGAGGAATCTCCCGGACTACGTCTGTCAAAGGCAAGCTATGAGCGCAAAAACTATTTTACAAGAGAATGGACTTGAAAGAATCTCAGTAAATCTAGATTCAAAAGGACAATCTCTTTCTCCCGGATCCTCCATTCTCGTTAGCTCGAGTACTGTTTCGACATTCGTTGGGTCAAGTTCTCTGGGCGATAGAGGGAAAAGAGCGGAGGTTGTTGGAGAGGAGGCGGCTCAACACTTCTTGCGAGAGATTGAAAATTTTCCGAACGTTGATTCGAATTCGGCAGACATGCTAATTACTCTTCTTTGCTGCGTTCCGGGAAAAAGCGTTTTCAGAACTTCATTGATTTCCGAACATTTCCGGACCAACGCGGAGGTTGCCGAGAAATTGGCTGGATGTAAGATCGACTTTCAAAAAGATCGAAACCTCTGGCGAGTAAATATCGAAGGATCACCCGAAAAGGCTAATTAGGCTAGACGGCGCTCGTCTTTTTCAGTTGTTTTTCTTATGGCATTTAATGAGGCTTTCATCCCAGGAGCTACTGTAGTCGGTGTAACGTACAAGGGTGGGCTCGTTCTCGGCGCTGAGAGAAGAGTTACGCTGGGAGGATTTATTGTAAGCAAGACTGCGAAAAAAACTTTCCAGGTAACAGACTCTGTCGGAGCTGCGTGCGCCGGAATGATCGGGGACATGCAGATTTTGATCAAAGAACTGAAGTCTTATGTAAAGTTGCGAGAGCTGGAGCTCCGAAGACCTCTACCGGCGAACTCTGTCGCAAAACTCCTTTCTGTGATGATGTTTGAGCGAAGATTCGCGCCATTTATTACCCAGGTAATGATTGGCGGGGTAGATTCAAAGCCCTCGATATGGATTTTAGATCCCTTGGGATCATTAATTCCCGATGATTATGCCGCCGTGGGATCTGGAGCTGAAATTGCGATAGGTCTGATAGAGAACGGTTACTCTGAAGATATGTCGGAAGAGGACGCGAAAAACCTCGCAGTTCGAGCCATTCGATCGGCGATCAAAAGAGACGTTTCCAGCGGTGATGGAGTGGATCTCTTGTTTGCATCGAAGGCCGGAATACGCGAAGACTCGACCGCCTTCGTCGTGCCTCAGTCTTCCTGAATTGAAGCTAGGGAAAAGATATAACGTAAGGACTCCCTAGATTAGAAAGTTATCGAGAATGTCAACACTCATTACCGGCACCTCAGAGCAGCTCATAATCACTGATTCCGCCGTCGAGAGGATAAAGTCGCTTCTTGTGAAAGAGCAGCGGCCCGAAGCTGGTTTGAGACTCTATATTTCCGGGGGAGGGTGTGCTGGTATGTCTTATGGGATGTCGATAGATGATTCTTTTTCAGCTGACGACGCCATAGTTAGGACAAAAGGAGTCAAGGTCCTTGTGGATAAATTGAGCTTGATTTACCTACGTGGTTCCAAGATAGATTATGTGGAGAATTTGCAGACTTCGGGCTTTCAAATTGAAAATCCGAACGCAGCATCTTCTTGTGGATGCGGTTTGTCCTTCAAGGCAACTAAAGAAGCCTCTACCCAAGCTAAAACATTAGGTCAAAATTCGTAACCGTAGATTCTTTCGATTAAGCACTAATACGCTTCTCTTTAGCTCCTCTAACTAGAAGTTAGTTTGTGGGATGGATTAGGCCGCTTCAATCATGTCGGTATTGCCGTCAGGGATACTGACAAGGCCCTCGTTCTTTATCGCGACGTTCTTGGAGGGAAAGTTACAACTTACAAAGAAATGGGGACAACCAATGATTACTTTTTCAGCCAATTCTTTCTGGGAGGCCAGCGAATAGAGCTTATCGAGCCTTTAGGGCAGAAGGAAAGTTTCCTCACAAAATTTCTGAACAAATGGGGGGAAGGCATGCACCACTTGACCTTCCAAGTAAAAGATATCAGAAAAACCTCGGATTATTTGAAATCCAAAGGACTAAGGATCACAGATGAGTTTTTTGAGGATCCTTTGTGGAAAACTGCTTTCATATCTCCAACAAGCACAAATGGCGTCCTTTTGCAGTTGTTCGAGACTCCCACAGGCAGCGTATACGATCACACGTAAGCGAAAGTTTTAGGGATTAGGGGAAAGTTTCGTAACAATCAGTGGGACCTGCATCTCTTCTTCACTCAATCCGCCGTGCCGTCCAGGCACCTCGCTGTGTCTCGGGTCTATCCTTGAGTTATCTATCGCGTTGTGGAATCTAGGGAGAACGATCAAGTCGCCAATACGGTGTTTCGTCTCCGGCATAATTTCCCCGATGCCGAAATAACCTTGATTCAACATTTCTTGGGATTCTCTGACTTCGAACAGCCCGCTGAAATTAGTATCAAAGAATTGGGCGACTTTTTTCTGATTGTCGTCTTTCACGTGCAGAATGGTCGCTCTGGAATCGCCTGTGGGCGGCAGTCGAAGCAGGGATGAAAATTCTTGATATGCTGCGATGTCCATAATTTCATCATTCTTCACATTTACAGCACCATGATCTCCTGTAACTAGAAGGACTGTCCTTTTTGCGATATTCTTGTCCAATTTTTGAAATAATTCTTGTCTTACTAAGGCAAAGATCGAGTCGAGCTCAACAGCGAACTCTTCTGAATGCGGGCCTCTCGCGTGAGCGATGGTGTCCGGCGATGGGTGATAGAGAAAGTGGAACGAATTGGCGCGGCCCTGCTCCAAATTCCTGCGCGTCCTCACCAGCATGTCCGCTACGCTGTTGTCGGGCTCGATGATCGCTCCTCGGTAAGTAATTCTGGATAGACCACTATCAACGATATATCTTGGAACATAAACGGTGGATGATAGTCCGTCAGAATTTAATCGTTCATGGATAGTAGGCCCGCTGAGAAAATCCCTCGCATCAAAGCCCAAATCAAACATTGATCGCCCACCGAGTATGGGCACAAACCGGAGCATCTGTGCTATTGTGCCGATTTCCCGAAGAAACATAGTATACCCAATCACTCCGTGTTCCTGCGGCGTCAAGCCGGTATGAAGAGAAGACATTGCCGAAGAGGTCGTTGACGGAAATACGGAGGTTATCGGAAGTTGAAGTGCCTTGGCAAATAACAGATCAAAGGAGGGTATGCCGAAATTATTTCTGGCGTGCTCTACCAGTTTTGAGCCAAATCCGTCGAGTAATAACAGAACTACGTTGTCGGCTGCTCTAAACTCGGAAAGTCGTTCGTCTTTGATTGATCTTTTGGAAGCCGAGCCTAAGAGAGAAGCCACGGTATCAGGAACATTGGAGATGGAATACCCATCATAGCGCGGTTTCAAAAATTTTGAGGGAATTTTTCCCTCTTTGACCGCATCTTTTCCTACATTATTAGGGCGGGCGTGCAATTTTCTATTCTTTTTCCTATAGCTTAATCATTCAGATTGCGAGATCCTTGGAGGAAAAAGTGGGCGTGGGCGGATTTGAACCACCGATTCCCGTTCCACCTTTGTCTGTGTGAGAGCGGTGTCTTAGACCAGCTGGACCACACGCCCTAGACTCTGAAAAAC
>JAPCJV010000162.1 GCA_027886785.1 Nitrososphaerota archaeon
CAGCCGTTACGAATTCCATCTGAAAAGGAATGGACAACCTTTCTAGTGGTCTCCTTATAGGGACTGTCAACCACAACTGTATCCCAGTCAAAATCGAACACAGATAAGTGGCCGGCGGAACGAGTGACTCGTATCATCTCTGACAGAGCTTTCTCCGCATCCGGAACGTGCATTAGCATGCGCTCGGTTCTGCAGGCATCAAACGAATTGTCCTCAAAGCGAAGGTGTTGAGCATCACCTACTTCGAACTCCACTGGCAATCCAAGATTTGAGGCGCGCTTGCGCGCCTCGTTGATCATCACCTCGCTTACGTCTATACCAACTACCTTTCCCGTGTTACCAACGATCCGAGCGATCTCAAAGGCATCGCTTCCAGGGCCACATCCTGCATCGAGCACTCTCGCCCCTCTACGAAGTTGCAAGCCTTCGAGAATGATTGGCTTGCTTGCGCGAATCGCCGGAATAGCGTTCCCCTCGTCCAAGAATTTGGTGAAAAAGTTTGGGTCCTTTGTTTTGTCCACCGCGGTGAATAACGTGATATCGTCACCTGCGTTGATCTGATGGGATTTTATTGGCATTCTTACCACCTGTTCTCTCCGCTCATGGAACGTCTCGCATATGTGTTCTATGATTCCAAAGGATAGTCACTATTAAAATTGTGTGACGAAAAATTTCATTTAGTTACCTCGTGACGAAAATTCATCATTTTGTATTTTTATTTTGTCCCGAATTCGCCCCATTAATTTTGGTTAAAGGGATCGGCTTTTTGTAAAGTCACGACCGATTTCTCGCCTAAGTTTCCGACTAGGTAAATTACCTTACATTTGAAAGACCACTTTCAGTAAGTGAAAACACAGTGAAAAAATAGAATATTCCACGGAAACGGCCTCATAGCTCTGATCGAGGTAATTTACTTCTTCTGCTGTCCGTTATTGATTTAGGATCCTTCTACATTCCTTGTCGGCGAGTCTACATTTGGATATATTAACCGTGTAAATTAGGCCCGGCGAAACTCTAGGGAATTTCGTCAAAACCCATATCATCTTTATCTTAAGTAGATAATACAAATTCAGTGTTCCACACAAAGAAGAAACAATTTTTCGACAACGCTGTTATCATTTTTCAGAAAAGCCTATCCAATCGAAAATAACAAGGTATCTTAGCTTACACATGTTATCGTGATGGAGGCTTTGGCGGTATAGATAATGGTCAAAGTGGATCGCATCTTGATTGTCGGTGGAGGTATTGGGGGGCTCTCCCTTGCGACCGCCCTACGCCTTCAAGGCTTCAAACCAGAACTCATCGAGCGGAATACCACATGGCCTGAAATTGGAGCGGGAATTAATCTGCCCGCGAACGGCGTTCGCGTCCTTAGGGCGCTGGGAGTTGGAGAGGCTGCGCATCGGACCTCTGAAGATATCCGTAGCTGGGGATTCTTTGACGAGCAAGGAGAGCTGCTCTGCAAAACCGATCTCGTAGATTTATGGCGTGAAGTGGGACCTAGCGTGGGCATAACGCGTGTGAGATTGCAGGATGCGCTGCTTACTGGTGCGTCTTCCGTACCGCATCGGTTAGGCGTCTCCCTTAAACATTTAATGCAGGATGACGAGGGAGTATCAGTCAGCTTTAGTGATGGCACCTCCGGATTTTACGATTTGGTCGTGGGAGCAGATGGCATTCATTCCATCGTACGCGAGGTAGGGATAAAACATTCTCCGCCTAGTTTTGCTGGGATGGTGGTCTGGCGCAGCCTTATCTCCACCCGGCCTCAAAGAGTTGTTGACTTCATGACCTTCATGGGTGAGGGCCGCATCTTTGGAGTCGTTCCCATGGGCGAGGGCTACACTTATGGTTTTGGACTCGTCGAATCCGCGCGCTTCGAAGATCCACTCGAAGGAAGGTTAGAACGCTTTCGCAGTCGCTTTGAAGGATTTGGCGGACCAGTTCCGGAGTACCTCGACGCTTTGGAACGCGACGAGCAACTGCACTTCGGACCTATAGAGTGGGTCGAGCTTGACGAGTGGCACAAAGGGCGAGTGGTCTTGATCGGAGACGCAGCGCATGCCGGACCACCGCACATGGGCGAGGGAGGTTGCATGGCGATGGAGGACTCTTTAGTGCTGGCTGAAGTTTTGCGTAACGCAGACAACTTACAAAAAGCAATGGAAGCTTACGTCAGAAGACGCCAGCCCCGAGCCGGGTGGGTGCAGGAGCAGAGCCGAGCCGCTGCAAAAGCTTGGGTTCTGCCGGTTGCAGTTCGTAACGCAACTCTTCGCGAGCGAGGAGACCAAATGTTTCGCGCACGTTACACCCCTCTCATACCTCCGCCATAATTTTTTTGCTCAGTTCGCTTGCACCTCTCCTTGGCAAATCAGGAATCTTCAGTGAGTGACTTCAATGACATCAACCCGCCATTGTAGTAGTTGTTCTAGTTTCGGGTTTTTCAATTCGGTAACAGGAGGTGGTCAAGGCTGTAGCTCCGTTGGAGTTACCCGTGAGCGTAAAGACTCCGTTTTAGGGCAAGTAAATGAGGTCGAAAAGTTGTAAATTTACAAAATTCTTTGAAAGAGTTGGAATGCCCAGAATAAATTCCCTGTCTCCTAGTAGACTGTAGAACAGGATAGTCGACTAGATAACGAGGAAGAGGTAGATCCTAACTATCGGTAAGATTTGATACTGGAAAAATCATTGCCCAGGTGCGGTTGGAGGCCCTTCGGAAAAAATCGGTTCTCAGTTTACCAATCGATCGGCGTGAACTGGCTTACCTTCCCTAAGAGTTCGGCAACAGGAGTGGTTGGATATACAACAGTATCGTTCCACTCGGAGTAGCCGAGCTCGTAGATCATGTCCCTCACTGCCTCGACACTCGGCGCTTCCAGAACGAGCAATACCTTGTGTCCTGGATCCAGATGCAGCGCTACGTTTTGTTTGATCTTATACTTCTCCATAACCTTGTCCATTCCACCCATAGTCTTCATGGCAAATTCCCTAGCGGCTTTATTCGAAGAGGGGCAGTTGGAAGGCGGATGGTCTGAAAGTACAACGTAGGTGGGCATGTTTCTATGGGCAGCAAGTTAAGCTCATAAAAGCTTTATCCGGGAAGAGGACGAAAAGGATCGGCCGGGAATGCGTGGAATGCCTCCACAGCCGGGTGCTTCAATCGCTTTCTCAAAAACTGGAATGGAGGGTGGCCAGGATGGCAAGTAAGAGGATCGATTCCACTACTCTAATTCTGTTCACTATCGTTGCCTTGTCAGCATTCCTTGTGTTGGTCCTTGGCACAAGTAATGGCTCGATCCTCAATGCAGGATACCTAGTGGCTTCGCTCATCTTCTTGCTTCCCGCTTACTGGTCTCTAGATATCAGGCATGCTCTGGCTGTTCGCATCTATAGGAAACAAGCCCTCAGCCTCGCCTTAGCGGCTATTGTAATCGGCTTGAGTTCCTTGCCTCTTATTTCGCCTACTAGCACCACCGCGCTCATAATATCACCTGCAGGTTTTCTGTCGCTCATTTTGAGTGTCAGCTTCATGGTTGTCATTTTGTATTTCATAGACTCTACAGTGCTTGCAAGCAGACGCTCGGATCCACTGCTGCGTGATGTGTTGCACTGGAGTCAGCTGAGATTAGTTATTTGGGTGTGGGAAAGCTTCAACATAGTCTTTGTAATATCAATTTACGTCTACACGATAATTACTGGTAATGTTTCGATCACAAACCAGATCACAAATTACTCGAACTGGACCAATCTCCCTTCTCTTATCTACAATCTCGCCTGGTTTGTGCCGACCTTCTCTTCTCTGATCATAATACCGGTGGTTATTAGGGCAAAAGACCCTACCCTCCGCAGACACTTCAAGTGGCTCGCAGCGCTGGGCGTAGTGGGAATAATTACCGTCATCTCTTTCTCAGTAATCAGCTCTTCACAAAACCTTCTTGATACTCTGATTTCTAATGGGGCCCTCGCTTATTTCATCTACAAAAGTGCCAAGTCGCTCGTTCCGCTGAATCGGATTCCTGCATCATAACGTGGATCGCTGATTTTTGGACTTCAGATTCTAAACGTGCCCATTCGAAATGGAGTTCTTCCCGACATTTTCTTCGTTGATTTTGAAACCTGTCTTTTTCCAAGTTTTCATAACAGGTCCCATCGGGTAATGCTCCGGTTTGCCCAAGAATCCAAACTGAGCTGTGATTTGGAAAATCATAATGCAGTTCGTAAGATAGGTTTAACTCAGTCCTAAGCTTAGAGCGGCACAATAGCTTCCTTGGCCTCCACTGGTGTCCCATCACTTGACAACCTACTTGGCAGTGATGGCTACCCGGATAGATCAGCGATCCTCGTTGTAGGCGCACCTGGGATTGGAAAAGAGGCGCTAGGCTACTGGTTCGTGCGATCCGGATTGATTCAAGGTGATTATTGCCTGTATGCCACGCATCGTCCTGTATCTGATGTTCTTAGGGACATGAAGGGAGTTGGCATAAGCACAGAACGGGTTCCCGAGTGGATAGCAAGTTCTGGCTCTCCTATTCGTTTAGATCTTCGTGACGCTACATCGATCTCGGTCAACATCAAACAAGCTGTACATCAAAACAAGAATAGGCGCGTGAGAGTTGCAACAGACATCCTCTCTCCACTCCTCGTCCTGAATCCCCTGGAATCGATGTACAACTACTGGTCTCAGCTACTTTCTGATCTCAAGCAGCAAGACGCAGTAATCTTTGCTCTTGCGGAGGATGGCATGAACCCTCCGAACGTCCTAACTACAATGGAGCAGATCTTTGACGGTGTGATTGAGATGAGGCTCTACGAAGAGGGACTCTCCATCACTCCATTGTTTCGCGTGAAGAAGATGCTTGGTCTTCCTCCGCTTCATGGTTACTTTCGGTTCTCAGTTTCAAGCACGGGAATGGAGGTTGTTCCGCATGTCCATTGATATCATCTCCGTGATCGAGACGATTATTTCCCTCATTGGCGCAGGAATAATACTCCTTGCAATTATCAGAGGCTTTCAGATTGGAAGAGCACTTGTGAGTGGAATCTACCGACGCAGGGCATTCTGGATATCGGCTGTGGGTGCCTTCGCGTTCCTTTCCATTTTAACAGGGACCGTCCCGTTCATCTTCTCTATAGTCAGCGGTACCGTAGCTTTCGTCATCTTTCTAGTTTTAGTCGTTGTAATTTTCACTTTCGTGGATAGCACCATTCTCGCTGCGATGGAGATGGACTTCTTTCACAGGGACACGCTCCGCTGGAAGCAGTTTCGTAGTCCGTCTTACGCGGTCCTGTTCGCTTTTGTGCTGTTCATCCTGGGAACCAGTTTTACTGATGTCTTCGGCCCCGC
>JAPCJV010000163.1 GCA_027886785.1 Nitrososphaerota archaeon
CAAAGCAACGTGCGAGCTCAGCCCTGTCCACGTACCGAAGAACTTGGTGGGTTGCAAATTGGCGACGCCAGTGGATTCCTCCAGATCGCCGATGAACTCTTGGGAAAGAGAAGGATCAATTGCGTTCGCAGAAACGACGTCTGCATTTTTCTTGATTTGAGAGATCGCTTCAACGCTTTTTTTCCTGACTAAGATCTGTTCTAGGCTCTTCACTTGATTTTCAAAGATCATGCTTCCCAAGGGGGTGTGTTTGTACTCGCCTTCATTTTTGAAAACGAGTCCCAGGTCAACGAGTTCTTTCAGTCTTCCGTAGTACCTCTTTTTCGTGAATTGGTGTTTTTCCAGTACGCTTGTTGAAGCGTCTATTCCTTCCGCTGCGAGATTAAAGATCCTGAGAGAATCAGTATTGGAAAGAGCGGAATGAATGTCCCTGACTTTAGCTTGAACTTCGTGGGAACTAGGTGGAGTACTATCCTGTGACATAGTTCCCACAAATGGAGATGCGAATGTATATGCAGTTTCACCATTTACAGAAAAACTAAACGCCCCGATTCTTGTATTCGGAATTCATAGTTTAATATGACAACTATCCATTGCTTTCTTTAGACAGGTGAACAGAGAATGGCGAGTTCAACTCCCGGCATTTCGGGCGAAATACTGAATTTACTCGACAATAGCTCGCCTTCCGATATACACGGACTGGAGGTATTGCGGATCAAGGAATTGTTGGAAGGATTTGGCTATGTCTGCAAGCCCAATGGTAAGCTGAGGGGGATCAGCGGTAATGTTCATGACTTTGATTTTGTTTGTACTAAGTTAGACACCGGTGAAAAAATGGTCCTCGATTCGATGATTACATCAGGGGACAATGAAGAAATGCTGGATGTCGAGATGGTCAAGCTGCGACTCAAAACGTACGACTGTAGCCCGGACTCTTGCATCGTGATAGCCTCGCGCGTCAGTCCCTCGTTGAAACAGATGGCGATCCTGTACAGGATTTCGCTTATTGAAGCAAGCAGTGAAAGCAGTCCTTACGACCGACTGGAATCGCTTCTCAGGTTGCGCGACGCTGAATCCACCCGGAAAAACCCGCTGAGCGATCTAGCCTAAGGACTTTCTTGCTTCAGATTCCGTAGGGCAGTCGCCACCCCGTTATCGAAAGCTGCTAACTCTCTAAAAGTACCCAACTTCTGCGCAAAATATTCGTCCGCATCATCATAGAGAGCTTTCAAAAGAGAAGCTCTAATCGCCCAGCGTTCGATTTTTGCGTCAGTCAGAATCTTCATTAATTCACTGACCTTGGAGTTAGCCTCGTCCAGATCTTTTTGAGGAACTCCGTCCAGGGATAAGTTTCTCAAAGTATCTAGAATGCTGGCCAAAGTACTAGATAAAACAAATTCTAAGCGCCACTTGACGTCTGCTTAGATCTTTTAACTTGAGCACCTTTCATAATCAAGGAGCTGGTTACTGCATCGCGGTCGAAGATTTCCACAACGTCGTAATTTACGCCCAAGCGAGACGCCCACCGCGTTTTGAATCGCCCGTCGGAATCATAATTCCCAGGCTCCCGCAAGATCAATTGAAAAATGGGTACGCCTAAATTTGCGAGCCGTGCCCGCGTTGCTTCAAGAAGGCTGTCGCGCCTCGAAGAAGAAATTCCGATTGGCACCCGTCCAATTTTAACCTGGTCGTAAAGCTTCTCTTTGGCCAGAGGGATCAATACATCATATTCTATGTACTTAGGGCTGTCCAGCAATTCCCAGTACTTTTTCTTCGTTTGTTCATCATCAATATCTGATGGTCTGCTCGATGGCGGGAGGCCCAGTTCTTGGAGTATGACTCGCTTCTTTTCGGAAGTGTCTAGTATAATACTCTCTAAATCGAAAAGGGCGATCTTCGAACCCGGTGTGATCGAATCAATCAGATAGGGGTTGCACGTTTCGATGTACGCGCACCGTTCGCACTGTTGATAGTCTCTGATCGTTGAAGCCTCTTTTTGTGGTAATCCTCCTGTCTTGAGGGCTTCGTGGAGTTCGAAGACCCGTTCTCTTAGGACGGTGCGCATTACATCGTCTTTTACGATGGTGAAACACTTGACCTTCCCCTCTCTCTTTGCCCAGTACAATAAAACTCCTAGGGGATAGTCCTGAGCTAGAAGGTAGGTGGACAGCTGGTAATAGTGTGACGCCCTAGGCTCGTCTGGTAAGCTCGAGGTGCTTTTTATTTCTAAAGGTACGAAGAGCCGGAATTTATCACCCGCCTTTTCGATTCTAATCAGGAGGAGATCGTCTATTCTTCCGTGGAGCTTTGCCTCCTCGCTGAACTCAAGATCGACGGCGACTTCGCTTCCTTCAACGGAGATCAATCCAGATCTGCGCAGGGCAAAAGCGATCAATTCATGAATCGCTTTCCCTTCTGCGAAAATAGCAAGCTCTTCAGGAGTGGGAGGCTGCGGGGATAAGTACGAATAAGCCTGAGCTCTAAGGCATTTTTCAATCATGCTTGGGTAGTACGATCCTAACCTGAACTTGTGATTTGCAGATTCTGCTTCCCACTCCGTATGCATTCCACTTTTTAGAGCATCTTCTATGGTGGAGGCGATTGCCATCGGATCCGACAAAATCGTCGAAACCCATTTTTCGAATTTTTCTTTCTCGGCACTCGTCAATTCCATTGGGGATTCGGTCTTGTCGTGCAAATAGTTGTCCAGTGACAAGCGCCGTTAACTCCAGAAGATGTTAGGCTCCCGAGGGTTTCGCATCGGGGGATTTAGTTTGGTCTTTAGAATGGCTCAGAACGTGATTAATTATCTCATCCATCGGAAAAGCCTGTGAGCATTGCGGGCAAATAACCAGCTGTTTTTTCAAAGAAGAGATCTAACCCCTTTTTCTTAGACGTAAATGATTCTCTTATGGCTTGCCAAATTCCAGGGCGAGTTTTGCAAGCGAGATCGACCCAAATTTTAGCACGTCCTCGTCCACTTTGAATTTGGAGCTGTGGTTTGGGTGTATACATCCCTTTTTTTCGTTTCTCGTACCTAGGTAGTAGAAAGTTCCGGGTGCCTTTTTGAGAAACCTGGAGAAATCCTCAGCACCCAGTTTGACATCGATCTCGTGGGTTTTCGTACCCTTTATCGTCTTCAGAATTTCAAACACTTTTTCGGTTGCTTTTTCGTCGTTGTACGTGACCGGGTATGCATCTTCCTTGAAACTCAACTCGTACTTTGCGCCGAACGCATCACATACAGCTTTAGTTATTTGAGAAACACTCTTTTTTGCAAGGGCTCTCGTCTTATCATTCATAGTCCTAATCGTTCCCAGCAAAAGGGCATCGTCCGGAATCACATTATCCTTGGTACCTGCGTGAATGCTGCAGACCGAGACAACGAACGGTTCCACGGGATTGACAATGCGGCTGGAAATACCCTGAAGGGCGACGATTAGTTCTGCCGAAACGAAGATGGGATCAATGGTTTCATGAGGCCTCGATCCATGACCTCCCTTTCCGATTATTCTGATCTTGAACGCATTCGGGGCCGCCATGAACGGGCCCGGGCGGACTCCAAAAGTTCCGGAAGGATATTCGCCGCCGATGTGCAGTCCAAAAACGTAATCGACTTTTGGATTTTCCATAACCCCTGCCTCGATCATCGGCTCCGCTCCGCCCCTTCCTCCATCCTCTTCGGCGGGCTGAAAAAAGAACTTGACGATGCCTGAAAGATCTGACTTGTGGTTTGACAGAATCTCTGCCGCCCCCAAAAGCATGGCAACGTGCGTGTCGTGCCCGCAGGAATGCATGACGCCGGGATTTATGGACTTGAAGGGGAGATCAACATCTTCCGTGACGGGTAATGCATCCATATCTGCCCTCAGACCTATGACCTTGCCATTTTTCTCGCCTTTGAGAATCCCCATTACTCCGGTGGTCCCGCCGATCTTCGTCTTGACCTCGATTCCCAGCTCTCTAAGTTTCTCGGCCACCAACTTCGCAGTTCTTTCTTCAGCATAGGAAAGCTCAGGATGGGCGTGAATGTCTCTCCTCAGGGCGAGGATCTTGGGCTCGATTCTCTTTGCCTCCGCCTCGAGGTCTAATTGCTCAAGCAATCTAATAGCAAATCCAGAATGTACGAAATGTATTACTTTCGAGTTTTATTTCGAAGGGATTTCTTCACTCATAGAGACGTGCTCTTCCCAATCCATTCTTCAAAACAAGGCAACTAAAACAGTATCCAATTTTGGATAAAAACTTCCTTTCAGAGGATTTCTAATTCGGCAATTTTTCTTAATAGCCATTTCCGAAGAACGGTAATTAGTGTACAAAATGCCTGACGAATCGTCCCAGAAAATGGAAGGAAAAGCTGAGGTTTCTTACGAAGACGAGACAAATGAAGGGCGATTCGGAAGGGAGTTCAGGTTAAGCAAGAACAACTGCCCGCTATGCAGCTTTGTCCAGAAAGAAATGGATAAGGGAAACCCTCTTCCCATTGAAGAGTGGATCTACCTATCTCATCTGAAAAATGCGCACGGTTTCGAGCCGTAGCCGGTAGTAGTTCGTCTCGACAAATGTTTGATTTACTATCTTAGCGGCTCGTCCGGTTCTAAGCCTAAACCGGCCATGATTGAATCGACCTTTTCGAGAACTTCTCTGCCTCGATCTGTTGTCTGCATCGCGAATAACCCCATCTCGGAAGCGATTGCACGCATCAATCCTCTCCTGATGCAATGTCCAGTGAATCTCCTGAACTTTATTCCGTCGATTCGACAGTAGGTCATTATTTGCGAGGGCAACTTTGGTTCTTCGCAAAAGTAAAGCATCCGGACAATAATGTCGGAGTCACTCAGCTCTCCAAGATCTTCTTCCATGATCATAACTCTAACTTCCTGCATGAGACTAGGGGTCGACGTACCAAGTCTCTCGATATGAATTATCAATCTGATCCCCAGATTTTAGGATAGCGGTAACGTTCGAATGTTGTATGCGGACTGGAGTTTTTCGTCTGGAATATTTTTCCCCGGATTACGAGAATTATTGCAAAGCTTCCAACGGCGACTTTTGTTTTCCTAGCCTCTACGCATTCTCACCGTCAGCAGATTCTTTGATTTATCATATCGGGTCTCCGAAACTTGCAACTTTCGTTCCAGAATACACTCCGTCAGTCCGAGTACGACGCCCAAAAGAAAATTAGAACTTTCTGCACCTGCTGAAGGTGGATGACTCAGTGAAAACACCACCTCACTATTTTCTTGCTCCTCAAGTTTACTGACGCCCCAGCCAATTGCCCTTGTTATTTCCAGAACGGCATCGATATACTCGGCGGAGTCTTCAAATTC
>JAPCJV010000164.1 GCA_027886785.1 Nitrososphaerota archaeon
ACCTTCTGCTTTATCCTCGCCTCAACGACTTTTCCGTTCGAGACGAATACTACCCGGGAGGGACTGCTCTCGAGGATTTTTACGAAATAGACTTTCTTGTCCAGATATATGACAGTACTCTCAGGATTTTGAATAAGGACCTCAATTTCGGATATCTTATTTTCTTGTGTTACGGAATGTTTTTTCCCGGTTCCTCCACCAACCGGATCAATCGTGACTGCCCTAGTTTTTGACGCAATGACGATTTCATAGCGCATCTACGAACCGCTCCTTGTTCTGTTTTGTCCAACTCGGGCGTGGAGTTTTCCCCTGTCCAACCAAAATTTTAGGCGACCTGCTCCGGGCAAACAAAAAGGCGGCGACCGCAAACTCTTCATCCGTTGGATCCTCAACGACCCTCTGTTCTAATGTGCCGCTAGATTCGACAAAACCCGTGTCGATCTCTCCATGGATGAATCGTTCAGTATTAAGAGCCGATTTGTGAAATGGGAGGGTTGTATCCACGCCATAAATTACAAACTCGTCAAGAGCCTCCAAAGTGCGTCTCCTTGCCTGTTCAAAATCTCTGCCCAGCACGATGAGTTTTGCCAAAAGCGAATCGTAATAGGGCGACACTTGCGACCCATTTTCGAGCGCGGTATCGACTCGGACACCAGGTCCTGAAGGTGTTGCGAGGTATTCAATCGTGCCTGCAGTTGGAGCGAAATCGGAATAAGGATCCTCTGCGTTGATGCGGCACTCGATTGCACACCCTCTCAGTTTCACATCTCGCTGACGAACTGGGAGTTTCTTCTTGGATGCAATTTCAAGTTGGGATTGGACGAGATCTATACCGGTCACGGATTCCGTCACTGGATGTTCGACCTGCAGTCTCGAATTAATCTCGATAAAGTAGAACTGTCCGCTCGAGTCGCGCAAGAATTCGACCGTTCCAGCGTTGGAGTACTTTACTGCCTTCGCCGCTCTGAGAGCGTAAGAGGCAATCAATTTTCTATTTTCTTCATCTAGTATAGGAGATGGGGAAAGTTCGATGAGCTTTTGATATCTTCTCTGGATGGAACATTCTCTTTCGCCTAGGTGAATGAATTCCGCGGAATCGTCGCTCGCGAGAATCTGGATTTCTATATGTCTTGGATTGATCAGCTTTTTCTCGATGTACAGTGCGAATCGCCCGAAAGCCGTTTTCGCCTCTCTTTCTGAGGCCGCGAACGCATCCCTGACCTCTGCTTTGTTTTTCACCTCCCTGATTCCCCGCCCTCCACCTCCGAAGATACTTTTCAATAGGACAGGAAACCCGAGTTCCGCGGCAATCTTTTCCCCTTCCCCCGCATCGGCAATGGGTTCTCGTGAGTAGGGGATCACCGGCATTCCTTCCCGCTCCACGATTTTCTTGCACTGGAGCTTATTCCCACTGATTTCCAGGGCGGTGGGACCGGGACCAACGAATTTTATGGAATTTTCAGTGCAGAGTTTGGAAAATTCACTGGACTCCGAGAGAAATCCATATCCTGGATGGATGGCGTCGCACCCTGCTTCTCTCGCGATTCCAATTATCATCGGCGCGACAAGGTACGTTTCGGTCGGAAAAAATCCCGGAAGATGATACGCTTTGTCTGCCATTCTCACGTGCATAGCAGTTGCATCGGCATCTGAAAAAACAGCTATCGATTCGATTTCAAGAGTTTTGAGCGCTCGGATAATTCTCACAGCAATTTCTCCGCGATTTGCGATGAGCACTCTCTTGAACTCTCTCATCCTTGAAGCACGTCCTAAATTTGAGGAAAAGAACTAGAGTGCAATGTTCCCATGTTTTTTCAGGGGGCGCTGCTCGCTCTTATTTTCTAGCGAATTCAACGCTCGAATTATTTCCTTCCTGGTGTCGGCGGGTCTGATCACTGCATCAATGATTCCTCGCTCCGCCGCAATGAAGGGGTTCGCGAATTTCTCTGCGTACTCCTGAACTAGTCGACTTTTTATCTCCTCCCCGGGATTATTTTCAAGCTCCTTCCTGTAAATGATCTTCGCTGCCCCTTCAGGACCCATAACTGCAAGCTGAGCGGTGGGCCACGCAAAATTCAGATCAGCTTTTGAGAACTTGCTCCCCATCGCGCAGTAGGCTCCGCCGTACGCCTTTCTCACGATGGTCGTAATCTTGGGTACGGTTGCTTCGCAGTAAGCAAACAGTAACTTCGATCCGTGTCTGATGATCCCTCCTGCTTCTTGTTCGATTCCAGGCATGTAGCCCGGTACGTCTACAAAGGTAATTATCGGAATGCTGAACGCATCGCAGAATCTTATGAACCGCGCAGCCTTGTTCGACGAATCAATGTCAAGAGCACCCGCGAGATGCATCGGCTGGTTTGCAACTATTCCAACGGTCCTGCCCTCTAGTCGTCCGAAACCAACGACAATATTCGGAGCCCAACGCGCGTGGATTTCGAAGAAATCATGATCGTCCAGAACTGTGGAGACAAGGAGTTTCATATCATAGGGTTTGTTTGAGTCACGTGGGACTATCGAATCGAGATTTTCTTGCGCTTTATCCGCGCTTTCAGTATGGTCATTTCTTGGTGGCAGCTCGGAATTGTTCTGAGGAAGATATGAGAGCAGTTTCTTCATGATTTCAAAGCAATCCTCTTCTGACTGGGCAACAAAGTGACAGACTCCACTCTTGGTCGAGTGTACTTCGGGGCCTCCCAGTTGCTCGAAGGTGACCTCTTCCCCGACGGCCGCTTTGACCACATCGGGGCCAGTGATGAACATGTTGCTTGTTTTTTCGACCATAAATACAAAATCAGTCATCGCGGGTGAGTAAACAGCACCGCCGGCGCATGGTCCGAGGATCGCGGAAATTTGAGGGATTACTCCCGATGCCAGCGTATTCCGGAAGAAGATCTCGCTATAGGCGGCAAGACTTTGGACGCCTTCCTGGATTCTTGCACCACCGGAATCATTCATTCCAATGAATGGGGCTCCGGCCTTTAACGCAAGATCCATGACCTTGGTAATCTTCTTTCCAAACATCTCGCCGAGAGATCCCCCGAGAACTGTAAAATCGTGGGCGAAGAGAAACACGGTCCTTCCGTTGATCGAGCCGTATCCGGTCACTACACCATCACCGTAATGCTTCTTAGTTTCGTCTGCCTCTTCGGCTCTGCTCAGAACAAACTTGTCAAGTTCCACGAACGAACCTGGATCTAGGAGCATCGATATTCTCTCCCGGGCAGTCTGCTTACCTTTCTTGTGCTGTTCGTCAACCCTTGCCAGCCCGCCACCTTGCTCAGCCAGTTCATTCATCCGCTCTAAACGATCCAAAGTAGAACCTCCGGTTAGACGAGCTTCCTTAGCCATCTCAGACAAAAAACATCCGAGCCAAAACCGCTTTAAAACTGTGCTATACTTTCTCTTGGACGGGCAAAAATTTAGGAAAAAATTCTTTGGTTTTTCCTGATAGAAAAAATAATCAAACTTGGATCGAAAATCAGCCTTATTTACTTCGCTTCTCACCCAAAGAACTGCTCTTAAAGTGTCAGAAGAAGAAGCTGTTTCAGTCACCAGAAAGGGACAGGTTACGATTCCAAAAAAATTTAGGAACCTTTTGAATATTCGCGAGGGTACAAAGTTGCTCATCTCTCAAAATGATAATTCACTGGTGATGCGTCCGCTACTAGAACTCGAGGAACTAGCTGGCGTGTATGCCGACAAAATGATGCTTTTTGAAGCTCAAGTCAATCTGGATCAAATGCGCAAGCAGGACAGGTACTAGAGCCGCATTTGGTCAGAACGATCGATACTAGATTTCTGCTCGCTCATTTTCTCGCTGATTCCGAGGAACTAAAATCCAAGACGAGGTCCAAGATGCTCGAGTTTCGCCAAGAGTCTGCCATTATTCCCACAGTGGTCTTGCATGAGCTATACAAGCTGGAATTTCAAAAGTTCGGAAGGGAAACGGCGGATACTCAGCTAAAATCCATCGAAACTTCCGGTCTCAAAATTGAGGACTTGACTTCAGAGATTGCGAGAATCGCAGCGGTACTGCGGTGCAAATATAATGATCTTCCGTTGGCAAATTCTATAATCGCAGCCACTTCCATAGTAAAAGGCTCCAAGATAGTTTGCTCAGACGATGAATTATTTGCAAAAGTAAAAGAGATTAAGATGGAATGGCTTTAGAGCTCAGGATCTAGTGAGCTAAAAAATTTGAGCGACAGGGCTGCAAGATATTCTTCAAAGAAATATTCCTCGGGGGGAAAATCTGACGCCCCGATTCTTGTCGCTTACGTGGGCAGAACTCCCAAAGGAAAAATCAGGCTTCGCAGGGTGGGAATACGATTTCGTGGCCAGAAAGAAGAATTAGTAGCCGAGACTCCAAAAGATGATCCACGCTTCGTTTTCGAAAACGATTACAAGGTGAGAAAGTCCGCACACGACCTTGTGGCGAAATCGGCAAAATTCGGAAGGTTTTATGATGCTTCTACAAGGGTCTTCTACGACAAAGTGTAGAAATACGAATCTCTGAATTTGACGCCTTCGAAATCGTCCTAGACTAGGAATTCACTTTTTTCCCGCGGGGATTTTTCTGAAGAACTCTCCGACTTTTTCTTTTTCCAGAACCTTTTCCTGAATCAGTTTCTCTAGTACTTTGTCCAGGTCATCGGGATCTATGCTTGTCTCGTACTTCTCTTCGAGCTCCCTTTCCAATTGAAAATATCCCACCCACTTCTCATCAGTCAATACATCTCTCACTTGAGATTCTAGCTCACCTAGATCAGTCTTCGATTCGAGTCCGTCATTCTCAGGTTCCCCCCAGACTTCTTTTTCGATTAGAGGAATCCATTCGTTGATTGATATTTGCGTTGGTGAAGGAGCTCTGTACCTTTGAATGAATTCAGTTCTAGTAGTAGTAGAACTTCCTGGTGGATTGTGCCAGTTGACCACCAATGAGGTCCTCAGAACTCCTCTCTGACCCGAGACAGAATCAATTGTGTCGAGCGGAATCGTTAGCTGGGAACCTCTTAGCGCAGAGGTTACGTTTCCCGAATTATCGCTCAATTCTGAAGGCTTGACCACCGCAAGTCGTTTTTTAGTCAACACCAAGGTTCCTTGAATTGTGCCTCGCGGCCCCTTACACATCACCTGTGTTTGCGACTCGATCAACGTTTCATCTGCCGTGACTTCAGATTTGGACGGTTTTGAGTTTGAAACATCTACCGAGGAAACCATTGGAGGGTTAGGCCTTTCCACGTCTAAAGAAGCGGCGTTCATCGCTAGCTGATCCTCGTAAATGTAACCGCAGTAAGAACAAGTTTGAGCACCAGCCATCCT
>JAPCJV010000165.1 GCA_027886785.1 Nitrososphaerota archaeon
AAACTTGAAAGCGAAATTGATTTCCAGCATCTGCGAATATTTTGGGATCACTAACAGTTTCTCCGAATTTGAAACGTGTGTGAATGCAGCAAAGGCAAAATTTCTCAAAGACGATCTAGTAGATCCGTCTTATTGATTGTCTAAGCGTGGTCCTCTAGCCCGGAACCGGACTAATTAGATCACGTTTACCAAGTTTGCGCTACTACCACGCTTTCTGAAACATGGGTGATTTTTCTTTCAGCGATCTCGAAAGCTTTTCCGATATCGTAAGAGCTCGAGGGTTTTTTTAGACTGAAGGTCTCTTTTATTTCCCTGACGATGGACCTTTCGGCTAGGGGATATCCATTGCCGAACACTTCTTTTAGTGCCCGAACAAAGGCCTCGGAATTCGAGAGTATCTGGTCGGACGACACACCCTCCTTGGATGTAAGAGCCCAGTACGCTGCTTGCTTCATGTTCGATCCGAAAGCGTCCAAACCCCTGTCCACGCACTGAAGTAGATCGTACGTCTCCATTTCTGAAAGCTACACTCGTTTACTTCCGTAAAGATTCGCTGAATATATTTCTGTGAGGTTCTTTCCGAAATTCCCATGGTCAACCATCGTTAAAATGGCAATCACCAGAATTCAAAACTTGACCAGCAACAATCGGTAAAAAAACGTGTTCAGGGCGGTTGAGGGAAGTAAGACAGGGAGGGAGCCGTATGTCAACGTAGTACCGGTTTCATAAATTTCACGGTGATCTCCGATAGTTCGAAAATCGAACAAAATTAGGCGTTTTCTATTCCTTGGAGTACGTTAGAACCATTAAATGATTTTCATGGCCTATTCAGAACATGCTCGATTTCATTTCAATTTCAAGGTACCTAAACACGCTCAAAGGTAGAACACTCTTCCTCTTGGGCTTAATCGTTGCAATCGTCCTCACTTCGGTTGCAATCTGAGTCTATCAAAACTTCTAACCTTCTCATATCAAGCAGCGGTCAAAGGTGGAATAACTTGCTTACAAGTAGACATCAGAGGGGAGACCGATAGGCCGATCTTCAATAGCCCCGACTCGTTGTTGCTCTAACTCCAATCCGGGAACCTGTATCCTCCTTTCTCTGCTTTCCTTTTTGTTTTCATAGTTGTAGCTCGCCCTAGTTCTTAATTGTCGATGACAGACGTCGCAGGTGGGAAAACGGTACTCTTTGGAAAAAATCAGTTCGCAGGCTTTGCACCACTTCTCTCCTAGTCTTCTATACTCTGCATGAATGCCCACCTTGAAGGCCTGGGAACTTACCGTGCCACTTTGGCGTTGGATTTTAAGAGGAGCCACCACACTCAAAATATTTCCTCGACCCGGGCTTGGACCATTAGCAGAAAGACAAACAATTTTCCAAAAATCAAGAGATAAGGGGCAAAATGACTTTCCATCTTGGTATTATTGTTTTGCCCAAATTCTGCAAAAGGATAATAACCTCTTAGGACAGCGCGAGGATTACTAAATGGCATTAGCGCAGGCAATCGCAGTCGTAGACAAAAATCGACTCTGGGTGGTGAGCGGAAAGGAGGTTGTTCCGCTCTCCGATGTTGCAGCCAGGATTGTCTTCTTGTTGACTAAATCCAAGGAAGCAATGTCCGGAGGGCAAATTTCTTCTCTCCTCGAAGTGACTCCTTCCGCCGTTACGAAGGCATCAGCTAAACTAGTGGATCTCGGTATTCTAAAACGCGACAGCCTAGCCGTTGCGAAGAACATCAAAGTGTATAGTCTTGCCGTCAACATCATGGACGAGCGCAGCTTCGAGAGCGTTAGAAAGAGAGTCCCAGGAACTTTGTTGAAACGGATCACCGAGAGGTTGGGCGGACATGAAAAACTCGCCCTTGCGTTTGTGTACCAGTTGCTCGACTTGACAGACAAATTGAGCGAAACAGATCGCCTGGCGATCATGGAGCTATTTGGTCAAAAACTCAAAGTAAGTGCATAAGCAATTGAAGTTCAATTACTGGGGTCGGCTAAGAGAAATTTCCACGGCCGATTACAACAGTCTGAAGAGAGCCATCTCTCTTCACTCCCGGGATTCTCATGCATATGCGAAAGAAAAGAAACGTGCGGAGTCTCTTTTCTATTATTATGGTGCCCCAGGCGGGTGGAATCCGCGGTTGACCGCTATCTATTACGTGGCGATTGCTCTTTTGGCGGCATTCATCTTGTTTGACAAGTGGATGGTCTTTTCGATCAGTTTTGTGATCTTGAGCATGTTGGTGTACGTGGTCAGTAGCCCCTCCGCGCGGTCTGCGACCTATTCGCGTTATCTGTGGCTAAAGTTCTTGAGATCGAAGGGGGCAAGACGTCAGGAGATCATCGCAGAGGTACTGTCGATGCACTTGAAATTCTTTGAGAACGGAGCGGCTGAATCCAACTCGTTTGGCAAATTCATTAAATTTGCAAGGCATCTGAGATTTTTCAAATCTGCGACTCGTACTGTTGCAAAGTGGGCGTATATTGAGAGCCTTGCTTTCCTCGCAATTGGGTATTATTTACAAAATGTATTGTTCTTAGAATTATTCGTGATCGTGGCGTTATCCACGGCCATCGCGATGATTGTCTCTTCTCTAATCATCCCCTACGCCGAGGGAATCCGCGATTCAAAGGTTCCACTGTTGGTTCACGACGAAGATATCCTGGCCATTTTTGCATCAGAGGATGAACAAGAAGAGAATCTACCTGCATTCCTCTAGTTCTCGTTCATCTGGCTTTGGAGCAAAAAGTCCAGACGGTACTAACTATCAGCACAAGTTCCCGATTTTTGGGCATGAATTTTTTTCCGGTTTTTCAGTCTCGCCGATATCGCTCCGTAATTCCTGCCCTTACCACTGTTTTCACCTCTTCTGGGACATTTTCATAAAAGCCATTCAAGAATGGGAGTAGGACAGCAATCGAGCCTACGTGGCTGATGCGCCTTACCCGTTATTCAAATCAATCCATCGACAAAATGTGTAAGAAGCTTAGTTCGTTAATAGCGCGGAGATTCGCACTTTGTTAGGCCAGCTCAAACGAGTTCGAGGTGGAGACGAAAGACTATTTTTAGTCGCGAAACAAACGTCTCCAAATCATTTGGCAACTTTGATTAAAAACTGCATCGCGAGCGACAATGGCATCCGGGATGAGTAGGGCGCGATTCTGGAAGATTGACAGAGCGGTCCTTGCCGCTCTTGTGGCTTACACGGTCCTCGCTGTAATTATTTTTCTTCCACTAGTTCTCAACTTTGACAACTCCAGTCTTACTCCGTATATTCGGATCGCGCAAAGTCGAGATCGATACCACTTCATGTGGAATTTCTGGTGGGTGAGCACCGCCCTAACAACGCATCAGAACATTTTATCCTCGAGTCTAATGTTCGCACCCAACGGGGTTTCACTCGCACTTCAAACAATGGATTTCGTTGACGCAATCCTCTCAGCTCCTATTGCTTATTTTTTCGGTTACGTGGCTGCTTACAATTTCGTCATCCTCCTTTCGATCATACTTTCGGGTTTTACCGCCTTCCTGCTCGCGAGGCATTTGACAGGTTCGTGGATAGCCAGTTTCGGGGCGGGACTGGTTTTCGCCTTCTTTCCTCAGCATCTAAACCAGGCTTTTTACGGACACCCCAATCTCGCAAGCTTGGAGTGGCTTCCTGCGTACCTGCTCGCTCTTCTTCTGGCCTACGAGCGCAAAAGTTTCCGCTACTCGGTTTTAGCCGGAGTTTTTCTGACTCTGATCACATTAACAGAATTGGAACTATTAATTATGGCGATCGCGATCACGGCCGTTTATCTTGCCTATGTTCTCCTAAAGACCCGCTTTTCGTCCCTCCGAAAATTTGTATTGCTTTCTCTCGCGACTATCGGAACCTGGCTTTTGTTATCTTCCGAGTACTTAATTCCCGCCTATCTCGCTGTTGTAGGGGGAGTGCGTGCAGCTCCCTCTCCTCTGGAAGTGTATGCGAATGCTGCAAAACCGATCTTCTATATTACCCCGCCACCCGAATCGTACATGTACACATCCTTTTTCTCAAACAGTTATTCCACGTTGTCCCCGTACCTTCTGGGGAAGCTCCATGGGGGAGGCCCGCAATTCATCATTTTTCTGGGATATATCACTCTGGGTCTCGCAGCGATTGGAGTGATCACCTCCAAGGATTCCCGCCGTTTCTTTTTGATAGGATTGGCGGCGATCGCATTTATTCTATCGTTAGGGCCGTCTATGAATCCGTCTCAGCTGTCCTTGCAAACTCCATACACGTTTTTGTACGACCACGTCAATATACTTCACTATTTCCGGGCCGGAGCGAGATTTTCCACCGTACTAGAATTAGCGTTAATGGGACTTGCGGCTTTTGGAATAGATTCGATCCTGAAACTGTCTCGTGGTAGAGGATTTTATCATCCAGCGCGCACCAAAATCATAGGAATAGTAATTCTCTCGCTGATTCTGTTTGAGTTCTTTCCTGTCGTGAATGTGCAATCCGCAGCAGCTGATCCAGTCTACGATATCATCAAGTCTGATAACAGCGGTTACTTTACGGTGTTGGAACTGCCGGCAACCATCACAGTTACCCAGACTGCCCTGTATCATCAGATTTATTACGACAAGCCCTTGGTCAACGGAAAAATTTCACAAATCAGCGTCGTTCTGCCCGAGTACATGTACGTGCAATTGTCCCTGCGAATCTTGGCTCAATCCCCGGGAGTGACAAAGGAAGTGAAAGAACACCTGGTAGACCAACCGTACGGGGAAATTCAGTTGACTCCCTTCGTAATGACCCTTTACAGAATCAAGTATGTCCTAGTAAACTACAACGAGTATCCGAGCCGAACCAAAGCTGACGCCACTGTAAATATGCTTGTAAAAACACTCGGCGCTCCGGTGTATTTCGACCAAAACGTACTTTTGTTTGAATTACCTCATTGGGTGAGCTCGAGCCAGGTTCTTCGCTCGGCCCCGATTGTTTTGTTTGGAAACGGATGGAGTACCGAAAACAAGACTGGGCGGTCTGTCGTGAATGACGCCAATCTTTTCATGTTCGCACCTAGCTCCGGAATGTATTCCGTTCAAATGACTTCTACCGCGCAAATCTGTTTGAGAAATCTCAATATTTCACAGCTGACCGGCTGCGGAAGCTACGATCCATCTCTGCATACTTTTGATGCCTCATTATGGCTTTACGCGGGTGAGAATACGATAGCCCTTCAAGTCTCTGGAGGAACATCGAATGTGTCGCTAATCAAGGTGAGATGAAATCTGGGCCTGAGTCATTCAACGTGTGCTGTTTTTGAGAAATCGGCGTTACAA
>JAPCJV010000166.1 GCA_027886785.1 Nitrososphaerota archaeon
AGAGAGTTTGCGAGCATTTAGAGCGATCGGGCGCTCCATGCGGTCGTCACGTTCCGCGCGAGCATTAGATACGAAGGGGGGAAACCGACCAGTCTGTTTTATCTCAAGCGTCTCGGGCCTTTTTCCCATTTCGTGAAGTTCAGCACCTGCCGTCCCGAGTCCGAGAGGATCTTCTTCTAATGCCTCTTTCTCGGATCACCGGTGCAAGACCCACATTCCAAGTAAGGACTTGATTTTCTTGGGGATCAAATCTTTTCAAATCACCTGGAAAAATCCCGCTCAGTGCGACTTCTTCGGAAGCTACGCCCAAAAGATCTTCAGTCTCGAAAATCACAAAGGGTTTAGCAGCCCAACGATCTTTGGCGACTCCTATTCCAGAATCTGTGGACACAACGTAAGTGAACGTTCCATCGAGATCTTCTAGGCTTTCGTGAAGAACATCGTTCAGTTTCTCTCCAGAGCTAAGTTTCTCTGCAATGTACACGGCGATTACTTCAGAGTCATTGTGGGTCTGGAACCGGAAACCTCTTTGTTCGAATTCTCTCTTTAGTTTGTGGTAATTGGTGAGCTGCCCGTTGTGTACTACCGCGATATCGGGAAAAGGATATGCCCAGAAGGGATGGGAATGACTGATGTCGACTTGGCTTTCCGTAGCGAGCCTCACGTGACCTATTCCATGAGTTCCTCGGATCTTCGAGATCCCATGTTTCTTGTCGAGTTGGGCAGCGTCTCCTACGTCCTTGATGATCTCAGAGCACCTCCCGATGCTGTGTATTTCGGCTCCCTCGACGTCGAGAACGCGATCAGAAAGAGTCCTCATGTTGCCATCGTAATCGAAAGCTATTCTGTAAAAATATTCGGAGCCGTCGACCGATCTCACTTCTCCTCCACTCTCTTCAACGCTTTTTCTGAGTGCGCGCTCTATTCTCTCGGGTTCTTGGACTCCCGTGGAGAAGAAAACTCTCAACAGATAATCCGCATCAAATCGCTGACCAACGATATTGACTCCGGTAGAATCAGTGCCCCGATGACGCATGGTAAAGAGCATATCTCGAAGCCTTGCGCCGATTAATGGCTGAGAATCAGACGATGTCTGAGTCTTGCAAAGTAAAGCAGCGATCCCGCACATCTCTAAGGACCCTATCGATTCTCCCAAGATTTCCAAATAAAGATAAAAAGCATTCGCACTCCTCTTTCGACTTTCTAATCCAGTTTACACAATTAGACTATTTGGATCCCTCTTAGAAAGAAAATCGATCTTTGTGAATTGTTTCTTTAGTTTCAGCGGCCTCGAATGCCATTACCCCAATTGATTCTTTGTCTAATAAAAGACGATGGAACAGAATCCTTTTGTTTCATTCCCTTTGCGTGATAATA
Source organism: Nitrososphaerota archaeon (assembly GCA_027886785.1). Next base: position 1,378 of record JAPCJV010000166.1, read on the forward strand.
GGTTTGAACTATTCAGGTTTGACCGGAAGGAATCGGATTGGTTAGAAGTCGAAAACAGCTCAGAGGAATTTTCCCTCTCATGCCGTTTGTCCTGACGAAAAATCAGGAGCTGGACCTGGAGGGTTTGAAGAGCAATGTGAAGGCGTACGAGGGAATCGGATTCGATGGTTTCGTCGCCTTTGGATGCATGGGGGAATTCTATGCTTCGAGCTTTGAGGAGTTCAAGAAAGTAGTGGATACTGCGGTAAATGCATCGGATAAGGTCGCATGCGTATTCGGGGCCACTTTTCATAACACCAGGGAGTGCCTACAGAGAGCCAAGTACGCGGAAGATGCCGGAGCTGACGGGGTAATGATTGGAGTGCCCTACCTTATCCCGTGCACCCAAGAAGCGGCATTCGAGCATTTCCAGCAGGTGAACGACAAAGTGGATGAAATCCAGATCATGGCGTACAACAATCCCGCTTCTTTCAGATTTAACATGGACAGGGGATTTTGGGATCGACTGATGAAACTCGATCGCATAAAGGCTGTGAAGGAATCCAACGGCGACGCAACCCACAGGACGATGGTCATCAGCCACATCTCCAAGAAGATCAATGTATTTTCTGGGGGAGAGAACTGGCTGCTTGCAGACTCTCTGGTCGGGGCAAACAGCATAGTCTCCGTCTGCGGGGCCGGGGCTCCAAGTGCAGCGCTTACTTTTTTCAACGCGTGCATGAAGGAGGATCTGAAAACGGCTATTCCACTGCATATGCAGTTCACCGATCTATATGACGAACAAACTGCCCAAAACGAGGTCGCTTGGGAAAAAGCGTGCGCGGAAGCGGGAGGCTTCAAAGCTGGACCCCCGAGAGTTCCGTATCTTCCCCTGGAGAAAGGAGTCAGAGATCGGCTGGAACGAAGGCTTGAAAAAATTAGGGCAATGGTTTGAGATGGGAATAACATTGCCTTTGCCAGCTGCATATTCTTGAAACGCAGATCAGAAACCTTCATATTGCCGGCGGGATATACACCATCGATCTCATAAAGGCTCATCAAACGACGAGAAAGGATGGAAGAAGTAACAAATGATGATGCGCAAACTGGGTCAGAATCTACAAGTCTCAGCTCTAGGGCTCGGCTGCATGGGCATGAGCTTTGGCTACGGTCCGGTGGGAGACAGGAAGGAGATGATTGCCCTAATTCGCGGAGCTGTAGAGCTCGGCGTCACCTTTTTCGACACAGCCGAAGCCTACGGCCCGTACGCCAACGAGGAACTGGTTGGAGAAGCGCTCGCCCCTTACAAAGGGCAGGTGGTGATCGCCACCAAGTTTGGATTTAGATTCGGTCCTAGAGGAGAGGAAATTGTGGACAGCACCCCCGAGTACGTCAGAGAGTGCGCAGAAGGCTCGCTCAAGCGACTGAAAGTAGAAACGATAGATTTGTTTTACCAGCACCGAGTCGATCCGAAGGTGCCGATCGAAGACGTGGCACAAGTCGTCAAAGATCTCATCCGAGAAGGCAAGGTGAAGCATTTCGGTCTTTCAGAGCCTGGAGTCCGGACAATTCGCCGAGCACATGCTGTCCAGCCTGTCACCGCGGTCCAGAGTGAATACTCGCTGTGGTGGAGGAGACCCGAGGAGGAACTAATTCCGACATTGGAAGAGCTTGGGATTGGATTGGTTCCGTTCAGCCCTCTCGGCAGGGGCTATCTTACAGGTAAGATCGATGAAGCCACGAGCTTCGACAAATCAGACTTTCGTAACGCGCTCCCTCGGTTTTCGCCAGAGGCTAGAAAAGCAAATCTTGCACTGGTCGAAGTACTTCGCAGTGTAGCGGAACGGAAAAAGGCAACTCCTGCACAGCTAGCTCTGGCATGGCTGCTTGCGCAAAAGCCGTGGATTGTTCCAATACCAGGCACTACGAAATTGGAGCGCCTAAAAGAGAACCTTGGAGCAATAGATATCCAACTTTCTCCTGAAGACTTGCGGGTGATCGACGCAACCGCTTCAAAGATCACGATTCAGGGTGCAAGGTACCCCGAGGCTCTAGAGAAAAGAACAGGACTCTGACTGGATCCACACTACAAAGTGCCATCCGAGTGAAGATCTTTTTAGATCTAATGGCCAACCTTTCTGAAAGGGCTTTTTCTTTTTTAGCTCATGTCAGTCCTAGCGGTTTAGTTGCAGGTTATTTCCCTCAATAAACAACCAGTAAAAGAAATAAAAAAGAATCCCGCGGAAAACAACACCAAGCAAAAGGGGAAGAGAAGCGGATGACCAATCACAAGACCGGAACGCGTCAAGAATGGCTCTGAATAGCATCCGCCTGATAAGTATGGTACCTTTCGATCAGATCCCAGGAATCGGAAAGAATTGACGAGTTTACCACAACAGTATCGAGAGCCTCTAGCATCATGAGTCTCAGACACTCATCCGCAAAGATTCTCACTGCTTCTCCGTGTTGTTTTTGCGTTATCCATTTCCTTTGATGGTATTGATCGGACCAGCTTAGCCGAGTCGCTTCCTTTCTCCCGAACGTACCTTTTTACTATCGTACTACTGTCTAGGTAGATCTTTGTTGGAGCCAAACCGACGATCCCTCATTTTCCTTATCGTCGCACCAGATGACGTTGGAATTGAAGGCCTGACGGGTACGACATCAGAGAAACTGATTGGCTTTACATCCACCTTCATTTTTTCGAATCCCCTTCTCAGCGAGTCATCCGCGGAATTTTCTTCGATCAGTTCCTGCACCTCTGAGCTGATGTTCCGGAGCTCTCCAGTTCTGCGCAAAACATATCTTTTGAACTTCCTCCATACCTCATCCCGGAGATACAGGCTTACCTTCATGCCGTTATGACTCTATGGCTCCTAGAACTAAATACATTGTCGGAAAGATTTTGCACCCACCTACCAAATCCCTAACTGCGGCATTATGTACCATCTGCCGCACATTGTTAATCCGGGCGTTAACTTCTTTCCCAGCTATGTATAGTGCATTTTCGTAGAAACGGAGCTCGTCGAATTCAGCACTCTGGAGTGGTAACGGCACGATGGTAGTTACCTTTCCAAACAGTACTACCGTCTGCTGCAACCTACTTCATTCCCCTATGGGCCATGTACCGAGGGGATAGTGTGACTACCCTTCTTCACTGGACTGTGTTTGAGAAATTGAAGGTAAATTTCACTATCCAACTCGACAGCAGTTCAGTTCGGCTCGTGGAGGAATGCATCAACGTCGCGCCTTGAACAAAAGACTGGCGCACTCTAATAACTAGCTTTTAAAATCGCCCCGCTACCACAAAGGGGATAATCATGAGCAGTGGTCAAAAAGCGGCAAGGCTCGTCCCTCAGGTCCCGGGACAGCCAGCGGAAGAGGTGGCTCACATTTCTTCCTTTGGAATAATAAAACGAGGAAACAATGAGTTGCTTCTAGTAAAGAAGATCCGACCGGAATTCTCGGCGGGAAAGTGGGTATTTCCCTCATCCATCATTAATTTCGGAGAACCTCCAGAGACGGCTATGAAACGAATAGTAAGAGAACAACTGGGAGTAGATCCAAAGAACACCAAATTGGTGGACATCCAGTCCTATGGTGACAAGCACTGGGATCTGTGTTTTGTTTACGACGTTTTCATAGAGGGCATCGGAAAGTTACACCCAGACATAGAGAGAGCAGAGTACTTCGATAGGGGCAAGCTTCCGCCGGAACTCCGGAGCGACAATTTGGAAGTGTTGCAAAACTTGGGTTCCAAAGCGTGACTTTCGATAATCTGCTACATCGGTATACCATACTTTTACTCACGTTGTTACTTAGAATCTAAATAAGTGCGCTACGGTTAGTTCAATGGTAGCTGGGAAGTTGCAGAAAATGGAATACCGTCCGTTCGGCCCGACAAAACGTGATGTCTCAGTGATCGGCGAAGGTACATGGTATATTGAGGATAGCGAGA
>JAPCJV010000167.1 GCA_027886785.1 Nitrososphaerota archaeon
ACAAACCCATCCATCTTGCCGGTGTCATACGCGGCGTGAGCTGTAAGCCAGGCGTGGGAACAGCAAGAGGAAACAGATTCATTATTGAAGTTGAATGGTCCCTGGGTTGTCGTCGTTGCAGCCAGCGGCACAATGATGTTGCCCATCGCGTCCTCCGGATCAGCTACGCCCGGCGGAAGCTCGTCTCCGACGATCGAGATATTCGTCAATCCACCTAGAGGAAAAGGCTTGACCAGAGGACTGCCAGCTATCGCGAGACTCGAAGGGCAGCAAGGAGGCGCGTTATTGAATCCATTTGCCCCGGGGAACGTTCCAAAATAATTGTCAAACGAATGATTCTCTTGGATAATGAAAACCACGTGTTTGAGTTGCGTCGTAGTTAGCGAGCTTGCGAGTGACGTACTGGAAACAGTCGTACAGCTCGGGGAAAGGGATCCGCACGAGCTACCCGAGATCCCTGAAGTTGTAGTAATTATTGAGATGTTTGAAATTGCAGAAGTGGTCGAAATGCTTGGAGTTGTACTGGTAGTTGTTGCACGTCCGAGAGAGAGGTACACTCCGACAAATGATGCAACTGCAATCACAGCAATCACGACGATTAATGCTAGGGAGCGAGTAATGGCACTAGTCAAGATGTTCCTACAAGTTTTTGAAAGACAATTAACTTTTCATACAACGGGTTTTTCACGTATTTTTGACCCAAAATTCTACTGGAGAGTCCATTTTTCGGGCTAGATCAGTAAATTGGAGCATATAGTGGAAAATAATAGGTTTCTAGTTGCGCATCAAAGGATTATTATTCAAGGCTTTTCTAGAGTGTCGGACGGATAAAAATTTGGAACGTAGAAAAAAGTCAAGCACGAGTAGGAAAAAGACGGGGTTTGCTGCGATGTCAAAGGAAAGGCGAAGAGAGATAGCAAGAAAGGGCGGCAAGGCGGCAGCGAAAGCTCGGTCTCAAAAGCACTAAGTCCGACTCAACAGCAGCATTGTTTCGCCACTCCTCCTGGGCGAAAGCAGTGGCGTTTTTGTCAGCACAAAGGGACAGCTCACAGAATCGTAGGTGAGTTTATCGAAAAAGGAATTTCTAGGTACGAGGATTCAGCCGGAGTCTGATATACGCAAGAAAGCCAGATGGGAAAATCTCCTGACAATGCCTGGCTTTCAGTCCACCGACGCTCCGTCAAATGTTCGTCTTCTCATGCCGGACGCTAGAGCTTAATTGAAATGTTACGTTGCGCTTGGATTGGCGCCTTAAAATCGAGTCGAATAAATAAGTCTTATTTAATACAAAAGTTAATACCATGTTTAGTACGAATGGTATGACCGGAGAACAGAGTACTGTAGTTTCAGCAAAGGTACCGAAGAAGCTCAAGCAGGAACTCGAGAAACTAGGCGTCAACATGTCTGAGGCGATCCGAAGCGGCCTGGAGGGAGTTTTGAGAGAGAGGAAGATAGAACATCTAGAAAGCCTACTTCGAGAAGTGGACCTTAGCAAGCTTTCGGATGAGCAAATAGTCCGTGATGTCCGAAAAGCACGTGAGCGGAAAATCCCCCCTAAGAAAATACGAGATGGATGAAATTTGATTTTCGATGCTAGCTCCGTGTACATCACGATCAAAAACAAGGATCTCCAAGCTCTCAAAAATTCGAGTACCCTGGATTTAGCATTTTACGAGATCGGCAACGCCATAGTGCAGGAAGTACGAATGGGAATCATCGATCAGAAAGCTTCGGCTGCACTATCCCAGATTCTACAAAGCCTACCCTATGTAATGAACGTGGAGCGCTTTCAAACATTGAAAGCAGAGAAAATTCAGGAGATTGCCAAGCAATCAAGTCTGACGTTCTATGATGCTTCATACATTGCACTTGTCAAGGGCAATGATGACGAAGCCCTGACAACTGATGACTCATTCCTTGCCAAAGCTGCGCGCAAGATGGGAGTCAGAACTTTTTCGGCAAGCGATGGCTAACCTTCTCCGCGAGATAAGAGGTGAATTCACCCGTTCGTTGCTCGTGCCGCGATTTTGATCCGGAGCGATGCCTTGTGATGCCCGAGAGAAATTGGAAGAGCTCTTCACAACTTTTGATGTTCCTTTAGTTCGCTTTCATCGGTGCTTTTTGGTTTGGATTTTATCCAAATGTACCTCATCGAGAAAAGATACGCGAGGGGGAATGTGGCCAGAGCTCCAACGATATTTCCAACAAATGGGGACAGGAAAAATTCTCTCCAAAGCAGCAACTGAATTCCAATGATGAGCGCATTACTTCCCCACGAAACAAGTTGAAATCTTAGCAACCGTCTAAATAGTGCGTGCGTCGGCTCGATCAATTCTGCCCATTTGAAGGATGTCTGATTGATGAAGAAAGATACTGTTACTCCTATGCTGAACGCGAATATATCAAGCGCCAAAAGTCCTGGGGACGGAGAAAGGAAGGTTTTCACTTTGATGCTCCCGAATATGAAATAAGCTCCTGCCGTCAATATGGCCTCGGCTACCAGAAAGCCGATTCCTGAACTGATTCCGAAAGTTCCGATTTTGAAAAGGACTGTATAGTACGATCCAATTCTGTATATCCATTCTTTTATCAAAATTGATAATCGCCTAAGTCTAATCACACAAGGGAGCAAACCCCGGAAAAGCGCCCAGAAGGCGTTTGATGACTATCACCCGATTCTCCCGAGGAAAAACCACTTTACCAAAAAGGTTACACAATTAATTTTCTGTGAATGCTGGATTCGTACTCCAAAGATTAGCTCTTACTCTCAATAAGCATACTATTCCCCAAAATTCCGAAAAATATCTGGTTCATTGTAAAAGTGAATTCATAATGTCCATTGAACTTTTGAGCCCACGGCGAAACGATAGAATTTGTCACAATAGTCGCAGAGAACTTTCTGATGAACTTTGTTTTTGATAAGAATAACTTCAGACGGAATAGCGGTTGTCCTGGACATTTAGGGCTGTCAAGCTGTTAGTTCGCTTAACTTAGACGCCGTTGCAAATTGTTCCAATTGTAGCGATCATTAATTTGTTCTGAGTTGGCTGATGAATGTACCGAAGTTCGCATAGAAGGCTCGAGGGCCCGATGGTATGTATTCAGAGGCTATCCAGATGTGTCCATTTGGAGCGGCCACGGCCCACGAGTAGTCCCCCCATCGTGACGTACCAAACCCTGCACCACTACTATTGCCTAGCGCTGGATAACCTGTCCAATCGTCGACAGGTCCTACACCTTCTGCGGCAATATGGATCGGTCCAACTCCGGAGATATTGATTAGAGCGTACGCTGCGCTAGGAAATATGCCCTCTGTCTTTTTCATTGAGGTATTGTTAGTCGCTGGCGGCGTGGGCCCTGGGGTCGTTATTGTAAATGTTGCAACCAGGGAGAAGCTGACGACTCCGAATCCTTTGGAATTGACTCCGACTGAGGGATACATCACATCGCCTCCCCTAAACGAAATGTAGCCTTGCTTGACCACTTTGCCGTCTACTCCACCATTTTCAGACAAAACCGGGGAAATAACGAAATACGCAATTCCATCTTTGATCCCATACCCTGATTGTAAAACTGGTGTTGTAACTGCCGCCCACAATAAACCATCCGCATACGTCACCATCTGCATCCGGGCATCGCCACCCGCGAGCTGTTCCAAAAGGTTGTTGTTCGGATTAACATGCTTTGAGAGATACTCGGAGAGAGGTCGTTCCCCTCTGGACTGATTGACGGAATATGGAAATCCGTATCCCTCCGAGGCGATAACGGAGAATGCGAGACTCACTTTAGGTGTTGACCACGTCAACGTGTCCGTGCTCGTGAGCGCCCAGATTGCTAAACGATTGTCGCCGAACACCGGAAAGCTTCCGCAGTTGAAACAAAGTGAGCTCAAGAAAAACTCCGCATTCTTCGCGTACGGCTGACCAGGAGAGTTCATTGCCGGTTGCAATGTCGGGGTCAGACCACCATAAGGCACCATGACTTGACCAGCGTCAATATGAACCACAGTGGGAGCATCTCCTGACACGAGGTCAGCTTTTGAGATTGCGTAGACCTGAGCACCGTTGTTGGTTGAATGATTGAAAACTCCCGCTTCTTGTGTGGTGACATAATATCCGTTGGCATCAGTGCCGATGACCGGTCGATCACCGAAGCAAGGACATCCGGGGTTAGAGGGTGTTCCCATGCTACCATTGTCGACAGTCGGGATCTGATAGAGGTAATAGTTGCCTAGGGGGTTTCGTGTCTGGCTCACTGCTATCTGATCGAATGCCAGACCGCTGAAGCTACCGTTCGGGTTGACCACGATCTGAGCCGCGTTGATAAACCACCGCCCCGTTCCGGTATCGCGGAAGCACTCTACGTCGAAAACAAATTGGATCGCACTCAATTTGAAAAACCCATATAGTGGTATAATGGGCGCCATTCGCGCTCCTGTGGGAGAGTAGACCGTCATCGCCAAGTTGATTGCCTCCATAACGTAGTTGTCACTTACACACAACCCTTGGTCCGGCGGACTCCCCGTACAATTAAAGCAGGATGCGCCGCCGTTGACGGTCGCGGTGTCGAACGCAGTAAGACCGGCGAATCCATGGAATCCCTTGTTAGTTTTTGTTACTTGGTCACTGGCATTTACAACAGCTTGAAGATTACCTAGACCAATCATTGAAGAATTATTAGGCGCGGACCTCGAATTCACTCGATCGACCGTTTGACGCGCTGCCTGATCTAAAGATATCGACCCTGATTCTGAGCCAATTGAAAGCCGAAAACTGCGAGAAGGACGTCATTCCTCTCTAAATGATCTTTGAGTACGATGTAATCTCGTGGGCTTGCGAAGAAATGGGAGTATTTCCCGAATTGGTAGCATTTACGCCGATGGATGCTGTATTGAGCAGAAACATGGCAAGCGTCGCGACAACTATGACCGTTCGATTTGTCTTTGAAATATGCAAAGATCGACGAAATGAAAAACGGATCAAAACTAGTACTTTTCCTCGAATGCTTGCTGACAAAATCTATCGTTATTTAAGAACTCTGTGTTTGGCAACAAATTCATCCTATTTCGGAATCCGGAATACTCAAATGGATCTTTTCCAGCAGTTTGGGCGTCGATCCATTCAAGGTCGAGCCCCATTGCTAACCCAATCGGCGCTGAAGAATTCCGAGGTTTCCGCGTATCTTTGGATTCGGACATACCCGAAATCTTCTCTGCGGAGAGGAATAGAAACCACTAGGCGTTTGTCTATATTTATCCCTTCGGCCT
>JAPCJV010000168.1 GCA_027886785.1 Nitrososphaerota archaeon
ACCACGATGGGAGAAATTTTTTCGACGCATTCATGGGAAATTTCGTCTCCAGCATGCAAATTGAAAACATCGAATTTCGGATCCTCTTCTGCGTGGCAGACGAAGACTACCCACCTAGTATCAGGCCCGTCGAGCACTGGGAAACCGGCTTCCGCAGATAAGTTGTTGAGACCCTGAACACGGAGTTCTGTACCTTTCACGTGGCAAACCGAGCATCGCCATACATCCACAACTCCGACGGCTTCGGATCCTCTGAACAAGTTCACACAAGCGTAATACCTGAATTCATGTTCGTGCGGCGCAGCGGGTATGGGAAAAACCATGGAAATTGTTTTCTCCGTATCTAAATCCGATCGATTACACTAAACTCTCAAACGTTCTCCATAAGCTTTGCGAATTTCATCATGTAAAGATCGTAGGCGTCCTCATTCTTCGTACAGGCAGAACACAACGAGCTTTCCTGACCTTGTGATTCCTCCTGATCTTCGATAGGGTTGTCGCACACAAAACAGGATCTTGCAAGTTCAAATTTTTCGTCCAAAGCCGTCGATAATACAGAAAGGGCCCTAGTTACATTCGTTTCCGAAGAGAACTTGAAACCAAATTTAGAGTCTCTTTTGACTCTCGCTTTCATTAGATCAGAATATGTCTCCTTGCCGACGTAGGGCAACTGAAACCACTTGTTGAGGACGATCTTCACAAATATCACTACTTTTTTGCAGCTATTTTCAAAATGACCCTTCTTTCGCTGTCTCCGAGATTGTTTTCTTGGAGAAACTTCTCCAGCTCGACGGGTTTGTTCTTGAAATACTGAGCCATGTATGGAAGGTACAATCCTGCCATTTGACTTTTTCCAACGTGGTATTTTTCACTCAAACTCTCCGATAGTTGTCGGATGATTCGGCCATCGTTCCAGATCGAAAGCCTCAGATTCCAAGGAATGCTAGAATCCGTCCTTTGGATGTTCTTTAGGATGAATGCCAGAATCAAATAACGATCGAAATATCGAAGCAACCTCCATGATTGCTTTTGATTTATTTTGCCCAATAACAAATCAGCATCCGCCAGAAAAGCGAGTGCTTCCGATTTCGATTCAACCGACAAATTCTTCGCGGTTACGACCGAATCAAAAACAGCCCGTATCCGATCGTAGGGCTGTGCCGAATATTGTCGCATCATTTGAAGGGCTTCATTCATGGTCTTAGCTTTGAAAATCGCGTCTAACGCGGCGGAATCGCTCATGAATTGATCGTCCGTGTATCCTGCAACGATAACTTTGCCCGAAACAGTTTGAAGCTCATTCAGTGCCTGGCGGACGTCTCCCCTCGAGTTTGTGGCGATTCGAAACAAAACCTCGTCGGGTACTTTCAATTCTTCTTTGGAGCTTATAGATCGTAAATAAATCAGGAGCAGATCGGGTCCGATCGGGCGGAAACGGAGGACGAGAGATTTCTGCTCGATTTTCTTCAATTTCTGGGTTTCTTCCAGATTCGCCGCCATGGCGACGGGCATGGTAGCATTCTCGATAAAATCCAAAACAAAATCCATTCCTGCATAATCGGATCTTCCGGATAATCCGTCAATTTCATCGAGGAATACCAGGAGCTTTTCATCATTGAAAATCGAATTATTCTCTAGAGTGGGGGATAAGGCCTCTCGGAGTCTTTCTCGCGTTCTAACGTCACTGGCATTATATTCGAGAACGGTATACCCAAATTCGTTCGCGACGGCATAAATTGAAGTGGATTTGCCGACCCCGGGTGGACCAGTCAGCAAAAGAGGTTTCGATCCTATTTTCCAATTTTTCAACCATCGAACGATTTCGAGCCGAGCCTGCTCGTTCCCGATCATGGAAGCAATATTCTTGGGTCTGTGTCTTTCAGAAAGCATCCTTAACAAACGATCCTCGAAGATTCGATCAAACGGTCAACCCAGAAATTAGATAAACAACGAGACCCAGCATCATCCCACCCAGAGCGAAAGTCTTCAATTGGAGACTTTCTTGTCCATTGGTTAATTTGAGTACTCGATACGCCAGGTACAAGAATATTGCGTCAGGTATCAAGATCAAGCCCACGTAAATCAGAAATGCTCTCCCCAGAAGACCAAATATTAGCGGCAGTGCGCTAGATGCAACAGCAAGAAGGAAAAAAAGGGCGGAGATTAATTTCGCTGAAGCAACTCCCCCCGTAGATGCAACGGTCCGAACATTCCGAATTTTGTCCCCTTCAACGTCCGAGACTCCTTTCAATACTTCCCGGCCCATGCCTGCCAGAAAAGAGGTGAGCGCCAAGAGATAACCCAAATTTAATGTGTAGTTTCCCAGGGCTATGGATCCGAAAATATAGGGAATAGCTAGTGAAAGAGCCACAAGAGAATTTCCCACCAAACCTGATTTCTTTGCCCTAAAATTGTAGTACCATCCAATAAAGGCGAACACGGCTGCAATCGCCAGATTGGGTATTCCGAGCGGAAAAGAACAGGCTAATCCGAGAACAAGGAGAATTATGGAAAAATTTCTTGCCTGGCCAAGCTTCACCGCGCCGCTCGGTAGAGGCCGACCCGGTTGGTTCACCCGATCGACTTCATAATCGTAAATGTCGTTGGAAATCATAGAAAATGAAGAGATGAAAAAACCGGTGAAAAAACCCAGCAATGACGTTATCGAAAAAATATCCCGGTAGTTGTTTGACGAAACTGCGATCCCCACTACGACCGCAAAGCCCACGAGAAATGAGTTTGCGGGCCTGATCATCGAGAGTAGCGATGAGAGAGAACTTTTTTTGATGGTCTGACTGGTCATTTCAAGGAATCAAGCTGCGGCGCAGTGTATCCTATCGTCTTGGATAATCATTCTCCATTCTTTTCATCAGATCCGGTTTGACGGCGTCGTGGGACAAGATGCTCGAATTGTTTTTCTGCTTCCTCGATGTCTTTGTAGGTATCGATGGATCTCCAGTTTACATTATCATATTTTGTCACTTTCAACTTCCCATCAGCTGCAAGCTGAGGGAGCGTTAACGCTTCAAGATTTCCGTTCTCGGGAAGCATATCAAGGACTCTTGAAGACAGACAATAGACCCCTGCGTTGATCCAATAATCCCGGAGGACGGGCTTTTCTCGGAACCCCTTGGCGAATCCCTGCTCTATCTGAATGATGCCGTATGGACTGTTTAACGGGACGGAAGCAATAGATCCAAGACACCCCCCGTCCACTTCATCCACAAGTTTCCAAGGATCTAGGTCGGTGAGTATGTCGCCATTCATTGCAAAGAACTTGTCTCCGCTGAGTAGTGACGCGGCGTTCTTCAATGCTCCCCCGGTGCCCAGAGGATCCTCCTCGACTGAATAACCGACTCGAACTCCAAATCTTTTGCCGCTTCCCACATGTTTCAAAACCGCCTCCCGAAGGTAACCGACGCAAATCACGAGCTCGTTGATACCATTCTTATGGAGCCAGTCTATTTGCCATTCCAGGATCGGCACAGAGGAAACTTCAATCATCGGTTTTGGGCGATCATTAGTTAGGGGCTTCAATCTCTTTCCAAAGCCTCCTGCGAGTATGACTGCTTTCATTTTTGGAACCAAGGTCTCAAAGTACGGAAAGTATTCCTTCTCGATTTAAAGAAATGAGAATCCCAGATTACGCATCAGTACTACAGAGGCTTGATCGGTCTCCATTTTCCTACTTTGTAGTAAATGACCTCGCCTCGTCTTTCTATTACAGCAATTACAGCTTCTTTCCCCATGGTGGACATTTCCTCAACGTGTTTTTTCAATTCCGAGAGGCTCATTGTTTTTCCCTCATTCAATCCGAACACGATATATTTCGCAGCCTTTGTGCCGTAATCTCCGCGGTCGTACACCCGGAAGTCAATCGGAAAGCCGAATCCTTCTCGCACCACGTATCCGCGACTTCTCAAATCTCTGAAAATGAGAAAACGCGTCCAGGCTTTGTCGTCCCTTTCCAGCGCGCGAGTTACGTAACTGGTGAATTTGATGCTTCCAACCGGTTGTCCGTTCTTATCCACCTTTTTGCCCAGTGCCAGTTTCTCCGTATACATGAGGTATAAGACCTCATAGTCCTTCAGAAAAAATTCATTTCCATCCCGGATTCCAAAGCCTTTAGATTCCAGCAGTCGAGCGTCCTCGTCTTTCAAAAGAACAACATGATCGAGTTTTTTGGAAAAGACCGCGGGGACTCTAAGCTGTTGTTGAAGATCCTGATCCTGCACTGATTTTCGCGCTTCCTCACTTGAAACATTGGGAGATTTTCCCTCTAGTCCAGCAGATATTTGATTTGAAGTTCGATCTGCCGTGGATATCTGCTCCGGAGTACTCAAAGTAATTTACATCTCCAAATTCGAAAAAGTAAGTTGAACAACAGTCCAACGTCAAATCTTGTTTATAAACGGAAAGCTACCCTAAGTCGCATTAGGATTCGTGAAAAATGGAGTCACAAAAACTAAACTTCTACAACCAGCGGACAATCGAGTGGAATCGAAGCACTAATTCCGTTTCAATGATAGATCAGACGCTTCTTCCATCACGGCTACTTTTCTTAGAATGCAGAACTGTTCCGGAGATCATAGATGCCATAAAGACAATGAAGATTCGTGGCGCACCTGCGATTGGAGTGGCAGGGGCGATGGGTCTGGCACTTTCAGTACTCTCGTCCCCTGCGAAAACCAAGGCGCATCTTCTTCGAGATATCGAAAAAGACGCAATTGCTCTAAAAGCAGCGAGGCCTACTGCAGTAAATCTCGCGTGGGGAGTGGAAAAGGCCTTGAAAGTTCTGGAAGATCGACTTCCGGAAGACTTCCAGCCGGACGAATCTGCTAGATTAATGGTTGACTTTGTGGTCAAGCTGGCAGATGAAGACGTAGAGACCAACAAAAAACTGTCTGATATAGGAGCCAAGCTTTTCCGCACCGGGGATAGCGTGCTTACTCACTGTAATTGAATCTCAGGGCTCCGTCAAGGAGCCTATTGGATTCAGCAGATTGCTGGCGCGCTCGCAACCGTCGGGTACGGAACCGCTCTGGGTGTTCTAAGGTCGGTTTCAAAACAGGGTAAGGCTCTGAGAATTTTTGCGGCTGAAGCTCGTCCGGTTTTGCAAGGGGCCCGATTAACCGCTTATGAACTCACCTCCGATGGGTTTGACGTTACTTTACTTCCGGACACCGCCATTGGAATCTCCATGCAGCGTGGTATGATCGACAGGGTAATTGTTGG
>JAPCJV010000169.1 GCA_027886785.1 Nitrososphaerota archaeon
AAAAGTTAGGAGTCTAGCAAAATGAAGGTCTGAATTGTCAAACCCTGGCCTCGTAAGCGGGAATCGATATCAAAGGAGAAAACAAGTGGCTGACTCTGATTCAGAACGTCAAAGCCAACCAGTCGAAGCTAGGTGCAAAAAACGGACTAGACACTTACAAACAATCGCCGAAGTCTCCCAGAAGGTAGTTTTCAATGAAATCCCTAGGTTATCGTGCTATCTCGCTATTTTCTACTAGCCCATGGCACTTCTGCATCATTAAACGACTGAAGAGTCGTACACTGTTCGGGTTCCCTTCCTTTCTAATCTCCGTCGAAATTCAACGACCAAAAAATTAGTGATAATTGAGGAGAAACCTGTAATGGGAAGACTTCTATGAAACTGAGAATAGTCTAAACTCGTTTCGTCACTTCGGTTTCGATGTATGTTGGAGAGGCGCATGTTCGTACAGCTCAAAAATGAGCGCTCAATTTAGGAATAGAGTCGTGCCCTCATAGATTTATTTCGCTAGTTCATAATCACAACTTTCCGGCGACTACTTTCATCGCATAGAGCGTGTCTTTCCGCACGCTCCCATGCCTCACTATTGGATACACAATAGGATAGACGCCAGAGGAAATGTAAGAAAGTGTTTTCTTCCTGATCTCGTGGGGAGTACCTGTTATCGTTAAGGCCTCAACCATGCCCTCTGGGATCAGATGCAGCGCTTCTTCGTGTTTGTTCTGATCCCACAGCACCTTTACCTTACTCGCAATATCTCCATAACCCGCGCTCGCCATGATGTGGTGATAGTGCGGTGATGCAGCGTAAAATGCGACCGTCTTTTTCATTGCATCATAGGCGCTGGGATCTTGCCCGCACAAAGTCATGGATAGAGTGTAGATGCCTACTTTGCTGGGATCTCGTCCCGTTCTTTCCGCACCGATTTTGATATTCTCCCGGATCTCTTTGATTCCTGCGTCGGTGAGCATGTTCACGATCGTTCCGTCAGCGACTTCCCCAGCGAGCTGTTGCATCTTCGGATTGAGGCCAGCGAGATAGATCGACACGTCCTTCCGAGTCGGCTTCTGACGCAATTGGAAATTCTTGATCTGAAAGTATTTCCCGTCGTAGCTCAAGCGATCAAAGGAGATTAATTTCCGGATGATGGATACATATTCCCGCATTCGGTTCACAGGGTCTTCGATCTTCAATCCGTGTCCTCGGGTAATGAATCCAATGCCTCCTGTCCCCAGTCCAAGGAAAGCACGTCCCAAGGAGATTTCATCGAGAGTTGAGATCGACATCGCGAGAAGGGTTGGAGTCCTAGAGTAAATGTTAACGATTCCAGTTCCGACGCGAATCTTTTTGGTTCTAGCGGAAAGAATCGAAAGGACGGAAAAAGCTTCTTTGCCCGATTCTTCCGTGAGCCAAAACCCCTGGTACTGCAGAGTTTCTGCTGCCCTACCGTACTCCAAGATTTCTTTGAGAGTATGATCTCCAGAGTGAATCGTGATCCCTGCGCGCAAACTAAAATCTAGATCAAGCCGACCGCCGGTGCGTTAAATGATTTGCTTGATTTTCACTGCAAAGAAATAAAATGAAAAGGGGGAAAATCTCTTGAGCTTTTAGGCAGCCCACACGGAAGCCCCACCATCCACGTAGAGGATCTGCCCGGACATAAAGTCAGAAGCTCTGGAAGCAAGAAAGATCACTGCACCGCAGAGATCTTCAGGACGAGCAAGGCGCTTCATTGGAGTTCGTTTTACGATGCCCTCAAGCACTTTGGGATCTAACTTCAATGTCTCTCCATCTGGCCCAGCCATATGCATTCCCGTCGCCACCATCGCCGGAGCGATCGCGTTGACGTTGATGTTGTATTGCGCCCATTCACACGCAAGGACGCGAGTGATCATGTTTATGGCCGACTTCGTCGCAGAATAGGCGAGGGTATTTCCAGACGTAGCATAGCGTCCGCGGATCGAAGAGAGGTTTACAATTTTTCCTCTCTTTTGTGCGATCATTACCCTTCCCACTTCCTTGTTACAAAGGAAGGTGCTTGTCGCATTCGCCTGCATAAGCTTCTCCCAGTCGCTCAGTGGAAAATCTATTGCTGGTTTTAGAATATTGGATCCAGCTGCGGCTACGAGAATGTCGATCTGCTTGAATTTCTTTACCGCCTTTGAAGTTAGTCGTTTTACTTCTTCTTCCTTGGTTACATCGACCACGACCTCCAAAGATTTTCTCCCTAGAGCCAAGACCTTTTCTGAGACCTCTTTCAGTTTCTGTGCATTTCTTGCCACAAGTACAACGTCCGCCCCACACGCCGCGAGGGCCTCGCTTAGGAGACTTCCGATCATTCCGGAAGCCCCGGTAACCAGCGCGACCTTTCCTCCGAGATCAAACATTCCGGGAAAATCAATTCGTGAAGTTTTCAGAATCCGACCATCTCTCAAAATTAATTTAGGCGCCGAGTACCTTCGAGGCAGTCTCCCGCAAGATCAAGCGTTTCGCTGCCCCTGAAAGGGGAAGCGATAGGATATCAGCTATGTTGCTCTTGATGCTCCTGACATCGGGCCCTGGCCAGTCGGAACCGAACATCGTTTTCTCTGCGATCTCGGCGACACGGGGGAAGTACTCCAGCAGAGATCTCGGCGGGATGCCTGAGATATCCAAAAAGACATTCTCGTGGCGTCGCACCAGAAAGAACGCCGTGCTCATCCAAATGGGTCTGCCGCCATGGGCGAGGATGATTTTCAACTGAGGAAAGTCTTCCGCAACATCGTCGACGTAAATCAGATCGGCGAACCGATTAATTGATCTCGGAAAAATGGAGGTCCCCGTGTGAATCATCACGGGAAGGTGTTCAGCCTGCGCTATCGAGAAAATGACCTCCAGCGCCCTAGATCCTCCAGTCTTGTATTCGTGCGGGTACACCAATTGATGGCAGGGATGAATTTTAATTCCTCTGATTCCCCGATCGATCAGCCGATTCATTGAATCTTTTACAGCTTTCTCTGGCTGGTTTACGCCGGGGGAACCAAACGGTAGCAAACGACCGGGATATTTCGCGCAGTAGTCTATTGTAAAGTCGTTCACACTTTCGGTCAAGCCCATTACTTCGGGGCTCGTGTAGCCTATCACGCAGGTCCTTTCCACATTTGCATCGTCCACAGCTTGAAGGAGCTTTGAAGGATCCTCTGCAATATGTTCGGAGGATTGAAGGTCCATGGATCGTTTTTTCAGAACATCGACGACCGGTTTCAGCATACTCCATGGTAGCACATGCGTGTGAACGTCAATGGCCTGCAAGCGATCCAGAAGAGTCCACCTTTATCGGTTCCTCGGCAAATCAAACACGCGTTCTTTAAGAATTCGTTGACGCAAGGTTATCTCTTTTCTTCTAGACGGTCGCTCTTCCGAGAAATCGAAAATCGTTTATAACTTCAGATGATTAATCTACCGATATTTTGTCCCGGACGAGATCTCTTCTGGAATCTCCGAAGGCCGAAATTGAGTTAAAGTATGTAAATTCTTCAATCCAGAGATTCGAGGATCTGCGACTAACTTCAGGGAGCGGCGCCTTCATGGACGATCTCCCAACTCACGTCAATACGCATCACGTCTCGATTGTGCGCAGTACCTATGCACACGCGAGAATCAAAGAGGTGAGGACTCGTGATGCAAGGGAACTGCCGGGCGTAAGGGCAGTGCTTACCCCAAATGACTTGGCGAAGAGCTTGGACCCACTGCCCCTGGTCATCCGAAGTCCTATCAAGTATTACCCGTTTGCCCTAGAAAAAGTCCGATATGTCGGTGAGCCCGTTGCCATGGTGATCGCCAAGGATCGGTTCACAGCTGAAGATGCGAGTTCCAGGGTCGAAGTAGAATACGAACCGCTTCAGGCCGTTGTCGGTTCAGAAGCAGCGATTGCAAGTGATGCACATTTGTTACACGAGACTGTCGGGTCCAACATCGTCTGGAAGAAAAAATTCGAATTTGGAAATCCGGACAAAGCCTTTGATCTAGCAGACAAGATAGTTTCCACTGACACGAAAATCTGCGGTTACACGGTTCCGCCTCTTGAACCCTACGGCATCCTCGCCAGCTATGAACGAGGTTCTGGCATCCTGACGGAGTGGTGCAATTTCATAGGCCCCTTCAGCCTGTTTTATGTCGTTTCCAAAGCCCTCAGATTGACAGAAGATCGGTTCAGGGTCATTGTCCCGAAGGACAATGGGGGTTCCTTCGGTACAAAGCTCGCCATCTATCCGTACATGGCTCTCCTAGGCGCGGCCGCTATGATTACCGGACTGCCGCTGAAGTGGGTCGAGTTGCGCTCTGAACATTTTGTGGCGAGCACGCGAGCTGCAACCCGTCAGACGCATTTCGAACTCGCGGTCACGCGGGAAGGAAAAATTACGGGGTTAAGAGCGAGAATAGTCGATGATATCGGTGCTTATCCACGATCACCCGAGCCTGGTCACCTCCTCAAATCCCTCGGCAATTTTGCAGGTCCGTACAAGATTGAAAATATATCGATTGATGCGAGCTATGTGGTCACGAACACCGTCCCCACGAGTCCAATTAGGGCGTTTGGGAGGCCGCATCACTGCGTTTCTCTTGAGAAAACTGTAGACAAGGCAGCTCGCGAGCTCGGCATCGATCCTGTGGAAATCCGGCTGAAGAACTTTATCGGAGCGGACGAATTTCCGTATAAGACGGTGACCGGAGGACTATACGACAGCGGCAGATATTCGGATTCCATTCATAAGCTGCTGAAGCTTTTGGATTACTGGAATTTGAAAAAAGAAATTGAGGATCTCCGAAAAGCGGGGAGACACATTGGACTGGGAATCGCGGTCGCGATCGAGCCCTCAGTGTCCAACATGGCGTATCTCGACTTGGCGTTTACCAAAGATGAACGTGCCAAACCATCATTTTTGCCGCACAGCGGGGGGCAACACTCTGCTACAGTAAAGATGGAACCTAGCGGAACTGTCACAGTTCAGCTTGATAGCACCCCGCAGGGACAGGGGCATGAAACTGTGGGGGCGCAGATTGTCGCAAGTCTGCTTGGAGTGCGCCCGGAAGAAGTGAGAGTGATCACCGGGATTGACACGCAAAAAGATCCCTGGTCGATTTCGAGCGGCACTTACGCCTCTCGCTTCGGGTCACTAGGCATCAGTGCGGCATATACGGCTGCGATGAAAGTGCGCGAAAAGCTGCTCCGCGCCGCTTCCAAATTGCT
>JAPCJV010000017.1 GCA_027886785.1 Nitrososphaerota archaeon
GTAGTTCTCCCCAATCTACTAACGCTGATCGCGGCAAACGTGGTACTCATGATCACAACCGCCGTGGTCGGAGAGGCGGGACTAGATTTTCTCGGATTGGGGAATCCAAGTGTCGTTAGTTGGGGGACGATGCTCTACTGGGCGCAGGCGTACGCCTTGTTCAATGGAGCGTGGTGGTGGGTACTTGCTCCAGGGTTGTGCATTGCACTATTGGGACTGGGCGCTGTTTTGGTCAGCCTGAGCATTGAAAATGTCTTCAATCCGAGGTTGAGAACAAGGTGACGAAATCCCTCCAAGTCTCGGAGCTGAGCATCGAGTATTCGGTCCCGCAGGGCTTCGTCCGAGCAGTAGATCATTTGTCTTTTGATTTGGAGGAGGGTGAGGTCCTGGGAATCGCTGGTGAGTCGGGTTGCGGGAAAACTACAGCCGCACTTTCAGTCCTGAGAATCCTCCCACGGAGCGCGAAAGTCGGCGGGAGTATCGTCTTCGACGATGAGGAAGTCCTCGGGATGAAGGAGGACCGGTTGAGGCAGTACCGGTGGAAGGATGTGTCGCTTGTCCCGCAGAGTGCTATGAACGCTTTTGATCCCGTACTTACAATAGGCGCCCAGATAGTGGAAGCGATTCGCCTCCATGAAAAAATGGACAAACGAGAGGCTTGGAAAAAAGCAGGAGATCTCCTCACAAGCGTGGGCATAGAGCGAAACAGGATTAGGCATTATCCTCACGAATTCAGCGGGGGAATGCGCCAGAGGGCCGCGATCGCAATGGCGATTGCCCTAAATCCGAAAATAGTTATTCTCGACGAGCCCACGACTGCGCTAGATGTGGTCACCCAGAGACAAATTCTGAATCTACTAAAAAACTTGCAGAAACAGCTAAGAGTCTCTTTCATATTCATTACGCACGATCTTTCCATTCTGAACGAGCTATCCGACAGGATCATTGTAATGTACGCAGGGCGGATCGCTGAAATTGGGAAGACGGAAAGAATCTTTTCGAGTCCGAGCCATCCGTACACTCAAGCTCTTTTGTCCTCCATGCTCCCGGTTTATGGGCCAATACCGGATGCGAAACCCATTGGAGGACTTCCGCCCAACCTTGCTTTTCCCCCGCAGGGATGCCGCTTCCACCCCAGATGCCGGTACGCGTTTGAGCGCTGTAGCTTGGAAGAGCCGAAACTCATCTCAATCGATGAAGAAGTTGCGGCGTCCTGCCACCTGCTAGAGAAACTCTGAGGTTGACGACGGACTTCGAAAAAGATCAGTCTCCGGATGTCATAATCGACCTTAACGACGTTGAAGTCGATTTTCCGACGAGCACCGGATTATTTAGGCAAAGTCACATCAGCGCTGTGGATAAAGTGTCCCTTCAAATCAGGAAAGGCGAATCTGTCGGCTTCGTCGGAGAAAGTGGAAGTGGGAAATCGACTATTGCCCGAGCGATCGTTAAGCTCGTGAAGCCCACATCAGGTCGCGTCCTGTTCTTGGGGCAGGATATTTTCAAGCAAGACGCGAAGCAGCGCAAGGAATACAGAAAGCACGTGCAGATGATTTTTCAAGATCCCTATGAATCCCTGAACCCTAGAGCTACTATTTCGAAAATTATCGAAGAACCTTTGATCGTGCATCACATTGGTCAAACTAAGGAAGAGAGAAAGGGGAACGTTCGTAGGTTGCTCTCGATCGTGGGGCTAGAAGCTGAACTCGAAAATCGCTTTCCGCAGGAACTTTCCGGTGGGCAAAGGCAGCGAGTCTCGATCGCCCGGGCCCTCGCAGTGAATCCCGATGTGGTCATCGCCGATGAACCGGTGTCCATGCTCGATGTGTCAATTCGCATCGGCATCCTAAACCTTCTCAAAGATCTCAAGAAATCTTTGAACTTGACGTTTCTTTTCATTACTCACGACCTGGGAGTGGCCAGATACTTTTGCGACCGGATTGCAGTAATTTATCGAGGACAGATTCTGGAAGAAGCCCAAACTGAGGAATTGATCAGCAAAAGAAGGAGTCCCTACACCCGGCTACTTCTGGACTCCGTCCCTGGTTCCAATCTAATCTCCGAAACGTCGCTGGAAAAAGAAGACAAGGGGGCACCGGATGAACTGCAGACTCTGAATGAGATTTCCGGTTGCCGCTTTCATCCTCGTTGT
Source organism: Nitrososphaerota archaeon (assembly GCA_027886785.1). The sequence continues at coordinate 2,153 of JAPCJV010000017.1, forward strand.
CCTAACGCCGCCGAAGATTGTTCAAAGTCCCCGCCGACTCTGGTGGACTTTGGGAACAAACATTTCGTCGCCTGTTACCACCCGCTTGCCCAGTAGAGACTCTACAAATCAAATTTTTCATTTAGAGCATATTTCGCAGCCACCTTCTCGTCCAGTTCGATCCCCAACCCCGCCTCATCGTTAAGCTCGATGAATCCAGAATGGATCACGTTTTTCTTCTTCACTAATTTCGCCCATATCGGCACGTCGCGCCCGTGGAATTCCAGCACTCCAAAGTTAGGTACCGCAGCTGCGACGTGAGCTTGGGCCAGAGTCCCGATCGGACTGCCGATGTTGTGAGGGGAGAGTACCATCTCCTTGATCTGAGCCATTTGCGCGATCAGTTTGGTTTCGAGCAATCCCCCAGCTTTCATAGCGTCTGGGGTGACTATGCGCACCTTCGTATTCAGTAGAGGCGCAAACCCGTACCTTCCGTAAAGATTCTCCCCGGTTGCAATCGGAGTACTTGTAGCGTTCGCCACCACGTCTATCAGACTCGGATCTCCGGGGGGCACCGGATCTTCCAGCCACATCACATTGTACTTTTCGATCGCTTTTGCGAGAGCGATCGAGGATTGCACGTTGTACCGCCAGTGCAGATCAAACAAAATGTCCGTATCGTCTCCCACAGCTTCTCTGACCGCTCCTACGAGATCCGAGAGATAACTCGTCTCGGAGTTCGTCAAGGACCCCGAGGATAGATTGTACTCTTGAGTGAATGGGGTTGGCACGTCCAGATCGAACTTTATCGCCGTAAACCCCTCGCTTTTCATAAGGCGCGCTCGAGAAGCGTACGCCTTTGGCGTATACGCTTCAGAATATTTGCCCGTGGTCATTCGGCCGTGAATCGGCTCATCACCTTGCTCCTCCTTCTTTCCTCCCCTTTTTCCCTGAATCTCTTGCATCCATTTGGGTCTAGCAGGGAGGACAACCGCGTCCATCGCTTCGAGAGACTTGCCCGCATGGGTATCCACATAGATTCGGATCTTGTCCCGGAGTTTTCCTCCGAGAAGAGTGTAGATGGGTACGTTCAGAAATTTTCCAGCAAGATCCAGGAGGGCTGTCTCAATTGCGGAGATGGCATGAAAATTCACCCCGGAGTATCCTGAAGGCACAGAAGCCCAGTACATCTTTTCGAAGAGACGATTAATTTCGAGAGCGTTTTCTCCCACAAGGAGACGCCCAAACTGTTTGATGACCCCCTCAAGCTCAGGAGCGTAAAATCCTTCCCCGGTTCCAAATAATTCGCCGGCGTACACTCTGGCAAAGGCCCACTGGTAATTGCCTTCAACTGTGGCTGAAGTAACCTTAGTGATCTTAAGCGGCATGCTCTCTGACAGAGCGAATTTTGGGTATTGAAAAATCTATTCGGGAGCTCCTCTGCATTTTTTCCTTATTAACCAAAGTCTCGCCGATGGATTTTGACATGTTCCTAAGGACGTGAACCGCTTGAAGGCAGTAGTAAAACAGCGCAAGGGGGAGGGATTTGTGGAGCTTTCCGAAGTACCAGAGCCGGCGATTGGAGACTCGGATGTGCTTGTAGCAGTAAATGCGACTGGAATCTGCGGAAGCGATCTCATGATCTTGCACGATTTCTTTCCCGGTTACAATACACCGGTTATTTTAGGGCATGAGTTCTCGGGAGTGGTGAAGGAGAAAGGGAGAGATGCCGGGAAATTTTCGGTAGGAGACAGAGTGGTTTGCGAAACTCATGCGTATATTTGCAATAATTGCAGGTACTGCAAATCAGGATTGTACAATCTCTGCATGAGTCGAAAGGGTTTCGGATATGGGTTGGACGGTGCGTTCACCAAATATGTCAAAGTGAGGGAACCGATAGTGCACCACATTCCAGACTCAATTCGGCTGGATGATGCAGCGGCGATGGAACCTCTGTCCGTGGTTGTAAATGCCCTCACTCGAAATTCAAAGATCTCTCAGGGAGATAATGTGCTTGTTATCGGACCGGGTCCCATCGGATTGTTGGCTGTACGGGTTGCAAAATTATCCGGAGCAAAAAAAGTCACTGTGGTTGGAACTGAGAGGAGCAGAAGACGGCTTGCCCTCGCTTCGACTCTGGGTGCGGATGATGAGGTTTTGGATGCAGATCTCCGCGACGATTTTTCTAAATCTCCCGGAATATATTCAGACCAGTTTGATTTAGCTGTCATCGCGACCGGGAATCCTGATGCCTTCGAGATGGCTCTCCGAGCAGTGAGGAAAGGTGGTACGGTGATTCACATAGGAGAGTCTACGAAACAGGCTTCGTTCCAGTTCTCGTTGATAGAGAAAAAGAATCTCACAGTGCAGGGCTCGTTCAGTCATAACTGGCCAGTCTGGGAAGAAGCGATCTCGCTCGTGAATTCGGGAATGGTAGACCTTTCTCAGTTAATCACTCACAAGTTCGATTTGGAAGAGTGGAAAAGAGGGTTCGATTGCGCGGAAAGTAGAGAGGGCGTGAAGGTTTTGATAAAACCCTGACTTCAAAAAAAGGGAGGAGGGCGCGGAGCCTAGAAACGACGAAGAAAGCTCCGCCCATCCGATTTGCTTGATTTTAGGGGAAGAAGTTTGTCGGTGGCACTGTTTGCCCTGTGTAGTCGCCGACTACGAAGCCTGTGTAGGGATCGAATAAGGTGTTGAAACCGTTACCCGCGACGTTGGTGATGCCGTACTGGAAAGTGATCTGCTTTTGCGGAGTGATCAGGATTACTCTGCTGTTGAACTGATCCGCAATCATGGTCTGCCCCGTAGATAGGCGGACAGCGTTTGTAGGTAGCGGATTGGAGTTGCTGTTAGTTTGCTTGTTTGTGAAGTACTGGAAGACAACGTGCTTTGAGGATGTGACTTCAATGATTCTCGAGTGCCCCGAGTCCGTGATCAGCGTGTTGCCATTGGCGAGCCTGCTAGCGAACGCGACCAGAAACAGACCTTGGCCATCCTGCCAGGCAATGTGGTGAGAACGAGTTACTTCAATGGTGCGGTTGTTGTTTTCATCAGCGATCAGGATGTTACCATTCAGCAGGAGCTCCGCGCTGTTCGGATTATTCAGCTGGTTGGGGCCTTTGCCCGTAACACCCGTCGTGCCATACTGCCAGACGATCTGGTGGTTCAGATTTACTTCGATCACCCGCTCGTTGCTCTGATCCGTTATCAGGATGTCATGGTTTGGAAGCTGGATTGCGAAAACCGGAACGCTCAAGAGATTCGGTCCCGACCCAGTTTTTCCCGCTTGACCGTACTGCCAGACAATCTTGCCAGCAGAGTCTACTACTATCACTCGGTTGTCCACACACGCTGTGGCTCCTGCGACTCCGGCAGGGATACCGGTACCAGAAATAATGGTGTACCCGTTGCCTACTCTTTCCGCATCATTAGATCCACTTTCAGAGTGGGCTCCCGGATTGCAGAGCAACGGATTTCCGGAACCGAAGCTCCACACGATCGCCTTTGTTAGAGGGTTTACTTCTATAACCCGGTTGTTGAATTGATCAGTGATGAGCACGTTTCCATTTTGATTGAAACCTGCATTTTGCGTCGCTGCACTAGCTGTAAATGAAACCGCGATGAAAGCTGACAAGACTAGGAGGATCCCAACGATGGCGAAAGCGATGGATGTCACTTTCGCCCTGGTTCCTCCTCCAGGCATGAACCTGGAACTTCCTAATGTGCCTTGGAGGTGTGACATATTGGTGGGCTACTATTAGGGTAGTAGTAGTTATGTTTTGCGCAAAATTCTTCCGTTTCAGAGCTTATAGAATCGTTTTCCACCCTCATTCCTTGTAGAGAATGGCTGATCGACTGTGGAAGTATCCTTTTTTGGTGAATTTTTCAGGAAGAAAGTAGCGAAAGAAGGTACACCACCCCGGTTCTAAATTGAATTATCAAAGCAATCTAGAATCAAAAATTGGCGGAATAACTTGGTTTGATAGGTTATGAATCCAAATAACCTGATCCGCTTGATTTAATTTACTCCCTTCGATTTTCGTTTTCGGGCTGAAAGCGACTGTTTGTGCTTACTCAATTTTCGATATGTTCGTTGAAATTTCCTGACGCTTTGAATTCTGAAATAGCTTCCATGATGGTCGCGGATGGTGTAAAACGAGTAAAGCGGATTAAGGACAGGCGCCGTACTTCGCCAGGATTTCATTATGTCTGAGACCAAAGACAGAGTTCCGTTATCCGGGAGCGAGAAATTACCGGTTGAAGGCGCGAGGGAAATTGGAAATGTCGATCCCAACGAAAGAATTGACATCACGGTTGTGCTGCGACCGAACTTGGTCGCAGCTCGAACCTCCCAGGAAACGTTCGCTGTCAAAAAACGAAAACATCTTTCCCGGAAAGAATTTTCATCATCGCATGGCGCTTCGGCTGACGATTTTCAAAAGGTGCGCGACTTTGCAGCAAATTATGGGCTGAAAGTTCAAGAAACAAATCCGGCAAGGAGAAGTTCGGGTCTCTCGGGAACTGCGGCGCAATTCAGCCGAGCTTTCGGGGTAAATTTGAAACGCTACGAGCACCCGGACGCCACGGGAATCACATTCCGGGGCAGATCAGGACCCCTCTACATTCCAAAATCATTGTCATCCATTATCTTGGCCGTACTTGGACTCGATGACAGACCGCAGGCGGATTATCACATCCGCCCCATCAGACCGGAACAGCTCGCGATCTCTTCCTATTCTCCTCCGGAAATTGCTAAGCTATATGATTTTCCAGTAGCTCTGAATGGCTCGGGAGAATGCATCGGGATTATTGAACTGGGAGGTGGTGCAAGTCAAACAGATTCGCAGTCGTTTTTCCAAAATCTGGGCATAAAGCCTCCTAAATTGGTCTCGGTTTCCGTTGATAGCGGAGCTAATACACCCACAGGAGATCCTAATGGTCCAGACGGAGAAGTAATGCTGGATATCGAGGTTGCTGGGAGCGTCGCCCCTGCAGCAGTAATCGCTGTCTACTTTGCGCCAAACACGGACCGGGGGTTCGTTGATGCTCTCACCACTGCAATCAACGACTCTACAAACAAACCCTCTGTCGTATCGATCAGTTGGGGCAGTTCCGAGAGTACCTGGACCTCGCAGGCGATCCAGTCCTTTAATCAGGCACTCCAAGACGCAGCTACCATGGGAGTAACCGTGTGCTGCGCATCCGGGGACGGGGGATCGTCAGACGGCCAGTCCGACGGCCTCGCACACGTAGATTTTCCGGCTTCTTCGCCTTTCGCTTTGGGCTGCGGAGGAACGCAACTCGTTTCCAGTGGAAGTGCGATCAAATCCGAGGTAGTATGGAATAACGGATCTGGAGGAGGTGCAACAGGTGGTGGAATCAGTGATGTGTTTCCGCTTCCCGATTGGCAAAAAGGATTCAACGTTCCGCTATCCTCAAATGCAGGAGGTCGAGTGGGTCGAGGGGTTCCCGATGTGTCTGGAGATGCGGACCCTTCTACGGGGTACGCGATCAAAGTAGATGGACAAACATCACGATAGGAGGAACCAGTGCCGTCGCTCCTTTATGGTCCGGTTTGATTGCGTTGATAAACTAGAAATTAGGGCATTCAATAGGATTTATGAATCCTGTTTTGTATGGAACTTTGTCTCTAAATTGAGCGGAGACTTCCATGATATAACTGCGGGAAATAACGGGGCATACAACGCAGCACTTGGATGGGATCCCTGCACCGGGCTCGGCAGTCCGGATGGCGCAAAATTGCTAAACGCTATCCTTTCCCTTCCCTAGAATCGACTTCAAACTCATAACTCCAACACCATGACTGCAAGTGCCAGAATCTTAATTTGGAAGAAACCCGGGTTTTTCACTGGAATTGTATATTTTGGATTTGAGCTCTCAAATCTCTTATTCAAGATTAAACCGTTAAACGAGCATGAATGGGGACAAAAACAATAACTAGAGTCATGGCTGCAATCCGGGAAAATGGTTCATTCCCTTCGTTACGAGTTTACTCAAAAATTCGACTTTCCAGCCGATGCTGCTTTCAGATGGTGCACAGATTATCAACCCGGCGATCTCGGGTTGATGGGGGATGATGGAGCCAGATCGATCGAACGAATATCAAAGGACACTTTTATTCTTCAAGACACTTATCGAGTCGGAAGAAAAACCATTCGCAAGAAAAAGGTCGTGAATTTGTATCCGGATACTTTGTCCTGGGTCAGCACTCATTTGATTGGAAAAATGAAATATTCCCAATTCCAGTACCGAATATCAAGTAACGGCGGTTCCAAATCCCAATTGTATTTTACAGGGCTTCAAGTGGAGTACGATGACAAGAAAAGATCCCATGCGCCCAAAATTTCTGAACAATTGAAAGAAGAAGACTCGCATGCATGGGAGTTGCTGGCGAAAGAAATGGAAAAGGATTTGCGTCGGGTCAGGAAATAGGAAATTTTTTTTGAAAATAAGAAAAATTCGGAAAAAATATTCCAACTAGCTCACCCGCGCTTGTAAAATAATACGGCAGGTGAGTTAGTTGACAGAAGTCAGCCGTGGCTTGTTACTTCTTCTTCTTTGTTTTCTTCGCTGGCAAAGTTCGTGCAAGACTGGTGATCTAGACACTTGCTTAAGTGTGTTGCGTTTTTTACCGGTTTTGCGGTAAATCAGGGCTTTCAGGTCGAAATTTGGTTAACAAGATCTGATTTAGGGCAAGGAGCTCCTCGATGGAGCTTTACAATCAATAGATCTTGAAATCAGTATAGGTAGATTTTTTTCCGATGTGAGTTTAATGGCAGAAATTGCTGAAACCCGCAACAATGTTAGGGCTTGTCGTCCAGTTTTCTCATGTATCTGTTACCATTCAGAATAATCGCGCCCTTTCCAATCTATCTTTCGAAATCAGAAGGGGGGAGAGATGGGCAATCGTTGGCCCGAATGGATCAGGCAAAACTACTCTGCTCCGAATCATCAACGGGTACCTTCGGCCATCTAAAGGACAGGTGACGGTACTAGAGGGGGAGTTTGGCCAGATCGATCTCTCAGAGTTACGCAAGAAAGCTGGATTTGTGAGTTCTTATCTTGACAACTTGGTAGAATCACGTGACAATGTCTTGGATATTGTCGTGAGCGGGAAGTATGGAGCGACCAGGTTGTGGGCGGTCCCACCCTTTGAAGACGTGCAAAGGGCAAAACAGCTCCTCCGCGAGTTAAACTGTCAAAGGTTCGAGGATAGATCGCTTCAAAACCTGTCTCAGGGAGAGCGTCAGAAAGTGCTTATTGCAAGGGCCTTAATGCCCAATCCAGAACTCCTTACCTTCGACGAGCCCTGCGCCCCCTTGGATCTCGGCGCGAGGGAGACCTTCATAAAATCAATCGACAAAATTGCAAGAGATCCGAAGCAATCAACTCTTTCGATGATTTACATTACGCACCGGATCGATGAGATTCCCTCTTCGTTCACCCATGCTCTCCTATTGAAGAACGGTAAATCACTGAACGAGGGAAAAATCGAGCGCGTTATTACCAGCGAAAATTTGAGCCTGTGTTTCGGCGTTCCTGTTGAAGTAAAACGCTGGAGAGGGAGACTATTCCCCATAATCAGGGAATAAGCTCAACAAATCTATAGAAAGTTGCCGAAAATGTTGCCGTTTCACAAAACAGCTAAGAGCTTCGTTTAGCAATCTAACGAAAGATCACCTCTGATTTCTTGGAATGAGAACAAAAAGGCTTTCTTTCGTTTTCCAGAGATTGAATCTATCCTAAGAAAAAGGTGGTCTACTGACATGGAAGAATATGACCTGCTAGAATGCGTGGACAAGGGACTTGATCCGTTTGGCTCTAACGTAAAACAATCGATTTACTGGAAAATGTCGATCCTTCACAATTATTCTCGAAACGAAATCGTGGAAAACCCGGATCTTTTGCTTAGTGTAATGCGCGAAACCCTGAGTGATAGCGCGATCTCTGTAGAGGAATCCATTACCAGGCAGATCCGGCTGAAGTTTGATCTTACAGCCGAGAAAGCGCGAAATCTAAAGGATGCCATAATCAATGCGAGGAGCCAGATAATTAATGTCGTGGCGCCTTCAATTGCATAAAATGCAGCAATTGGTCTAACTTACGAACTTGTTTGTCTGCCATCTTTTGTCAATAACTGAAATAACATATCAACCAGTGCAAGCAAAAGTGCTGCACAGGTCCCATGCAAGAAAGTAGTGCCGCGAAGCTTACCGATCGAGTAAAGATTCGCGAGCTCAAACGCGAAGAGCTTGACGAAGCAGAGTTGATTGTGCGTCAAGCTTTCGGAACTTTCTTCCAAGTGCCGAACCCGGAAGAGAATCCCGGGGAAAATCAGAATATCACCCACAGGTGGATCAGGAATCCCCAAGATGTTCTAGCAGCTGAACTAGATGGAAAATTAGTAGGAACTAACGTTTTGATTCAGCGGGGCAGTTTTGCCTACTTCGGTCCTCTGACCGTCAGGCCCGAACTGTGGGATTCGGGCATTGCTTCCAAACTCATGGAGGCGACGGAGCAGATCTTCAAAAATTGGGGAGTGACGCGCTCGGGTCTGTTCACCTTCGCAGAGAGCCCAAAACATCTAGGTCTTTATCACAAGTTTGGATATTATCCGAGATTCCTGAGTGTCCTCATGTCCTGGGAAGGAGACGGATCTGACAAGCGCGTAACGAATTCCAATTACGTCAGGTTTTCTACCGGAGAAGAGGCTGAGAAACGAAAGTATCTGGCGGCGTGTCAAGAACTTACAAGTGGGCTTTATCCCGGATTGGATCTGTCCTCGGAAATAAAAATGGTGGACGATCAGAAACTGGGAGAAACATTGATCTTGCTCGATGGGTCTTCAGTGTCAGGCTTTGCGACCTGCCAAAGTGGACCACATACTGATGCTGGAAAGGACAAATGTTCTGTGAAATTTGCTGCTGCAAAGATGGGTTCTGGTTCCGGGAAGAGATTAGAAAGTCTCCTTTCCGCTTGTAAAGCATTCACTCAAGAGCTGGGAATCAAAAAACTCGAAACCGGCATCAACCTAGCGCATCCCGATTCATTCGATCTCTTGCTGAAGAGCGACTTTCGGATTTCTTTCCAGGGAATCAAGATGCTGAAACCCAACGCGCCAGCCTATGATCGAGGAGACGCCTACGTCCTCGATGATTTACGTTGAAGATTAGGAGTCGAGTTTGAACGCTTTCAAAAGCTCGTTGTACCGACGGGTCCTACCGCATTTTCTCAAGATCCTGATCGAACCTGACCTCACCGTTCTGATTTTCCAATCGCTCATGAACAAGTGACCGGATAAAACCAGTCCCGATAATGATCTCGCGGTTTAAACTGACGATGACGGACTCGACCCCTAAAATTTTTTTCAATTGATTCGTCTTGACTGTCACGTCTCCTAGATCGGTTCCGCTGCACAACATGTACTTCAGTGGGGGATCTTGGGCAGTATTAATCAGAAAAACATCTCCGAGTACCTTGCGTAATTCTGCAAGTCCAACCTTGCCGTAGACCGTTAGTTGAAACACCAATTCTCCAGAGTCTGAAAGCGCTCCCAGTTTGGGTAGAATGTACATCACCTCATCTTCGAGCAGCCTCTCCAGGTGATTGCGGACGGTTTTCGGACTCAAGTCCGTTAATTTGACCAGATTGCTGAAGGACATCCTGGGGTCATCGATTAATGCTTCGATGATCTGCCAATCGACCGAAGACAATCGATGTTTTAGCGCGTGACGGTCTGAGAAGGCTTGACCGATCGATTTAGTCCCGAGAATAGTTTCCAAATCCTTTCTGGGTTGGTTCGATCTGCTTTCTTTCGACCAGACCTGAACGGTCAAGCCCCCATCCACTTTCCGCGCCACCCAGGCGACATCTGGACCCTCCAGTGCTTTTCTTGCGTCATCCGTGGTGCGATCGCCGGAAAAGAAGATCAGTACATCTTCTCGCTCGAAAACATTTGGATCAATCGACAGCCAGTACCCCTGGAGGATTCCGCGATTTTCCAGATTATTCAATCTCTCCCGGACGGCCGGCGCGGAAAGCGAGATCTTTTTCCCGAGAGATCTGAAACTCTGCCTCGCATTTTCGTGCAATCCCACAAGCAGATGGAAATCTTTAGAATCCACAAATTCTCCTAGATCCAGAACTCACAAAAAAGGAATTCCCTAAATCGAAAGTCGAGCTTTATGCTATTCTAAATCATGCCCGGCAAACATGTAATGCTATGACGCCAGCCGAAGAAAAACCAGCAAGACCTACATGGGTCGA
>JAPCJV010000170.1 GCA_027886785.1 Nitrososphaerota archaeon
CTGCTATTATTACCTCTAGCCGTAGTGCAACAAATTGCGCAAAAACAAATAAGGATTGAAGATTGAAGGGAAATATTCAGTGAAGATGTTTGGTTGAAGTTGGTCAGAAGGCCCCAGATCTGGAACTAGTGGACTCGGATAAAAATCCGGTGAAACTTTCGAGCTTTAGCGGTAAACCGACAGTGATCCTATTTTATCCCGGAGCTTTTACCGGGACTTGCACGAAAGAGATGTGCACGATGCGGGATAATTTGCCTCAGTACAACAAACTAGACGTGAATGTAGTTGGGATCAGTGTGGATGGACCCTTTGCAAACAAGGCATTCAAGAACGCAAACAACATCAATTTTCCCCTTTTGAGTGACTTTAACCGCGAAGCGGTAAAGGCCTTCGGAAATTTCCATGAAAACTTTTCCGGAATAAAGGGATACACAGCCTCGAAGCGGGCGGTGTATGTACTGGACAAGGATATGGTAATCCGCTTCAAGTGGGTTTCTGAAAATCCGGGCGTCGAACCGGATTACGCGACGATCGCAAAAGAAACCGAGAAAGTAAAATTAATGTAAACTGAGTTTCGCACATCTAGTAATATTTAGAGCAAGGGAGTGTTTTTGAATTCTCCAAAGAAGCTTCACGCTCAGTGCGTGGTTTTCGATCTCTTCCACACACTGGTTGATCCTGATGAGCTCGCTCCCCGGGATTTTCAAATGACCAAGAAGCTCTCGGAGTTATTCAACTTGGATTCCAACGCCCTTACGAAGTACTGGAATGAAATAGCCCCGATCAGAAATACGAACAAATCAAAAAAGTCCATAAACCTCATTGAGGATTACGTTGTGAAAAATAGTGGGAGGCCTCCCACAAAAGGAGATCTTTTGGTAGCAGACACTATTATGGGGAGGTATCATGATCGTTCCCTGCAAGACCCGAAATCCGAGGTTGTTTCTGCTCTCCACAGCCTAAAATTCAAAGGAGTTCGATTGGGGGTTCTAAGTAACAACGACGAGAGACAGGTCGCTATGTGGTTTAGGTCTCCTCTATCCGGTTTAATTGATGCTGCCTGTTTTTCTTTCGAAATCGGTTACGAAAAGCCGGCAAAAGAAGCGTATTCAATTGCGCTGGGAAAATTAGGAGTGCCGGCTGATGCGTCAATCTATGTTGGCGCCGGGTTATCTGACGATCTGAAGGGAGCGAAAGATGCCGGATTCGGACTATGCGTTTTCATGGAGGGGTTCGTTTCTCGCGATGGTACGCAAACAGTCGATCAAATTAGAAATTCGCAAAGTCTCGCGGATAAGACTGTTCAAAGAATTTCGGAATTGGAAGAAATAGTTTAGCGCTCTTCATCCGCGCCACGGAAGGTCAAACGTTGGCTTACTAAGTACCCTCTTCCCAACCCGTCAAATATTTTTTCTGTTCACTCGTTAACTTGTCGATTGCAATTCCCATGCTATCGAGCTTCATCTGGGCCACCTCTTCATCTTGAGCTCTAGAAATCTCGTAAACGTCGGGCTTTAGATCCTTACCTTCTTTCGCGAGTCTCAAGATGGACATGAATTGATTGGCGAAACTCATGTCCATAACTTCGCTGGGATGCCCCTCAGCCGCGGCGAGATTCACTAACCGCCCTTCAGCTAAGACGTAAATCCGTGTTCCAGACGGAAGCACATATTCGACGTTATCGGGTCTGATTTCCCTTTTCTTATTCGCCAATTTTTCCAGATCAGAGACGGCGACCTCGACGTTAAAGTGTCCCGCATTTGCGAGGACTGCTCCATCTTTCATTTCTTGAAAGTGATCTTTGGTTATGACGTTCTTGCACCCGGTAGCCGTGATGAAAATGTCCCCTTTCTTTGCAGCTTCGCTCATTTGCATCACCTCAAACCCCTCCATTCTCGCACGGAGCGCCTTGATGGGATCGATCTCGGTTACAATCACGTTAGCCCCGAAGCCTTTAGCTCTCGAGGTGAGACCTCGACCACAGTGCCCGTACCCAGAGATCACCACATTCTTTCCCGAGAATAATACGTTCGTTGCTCTAATTATTCCGTCGATCGCGCTCTGCCCGGTACCATAGACATTATCAAAGTCTGACTTCGTCTCCGCGTCGTTAACCGCAATAATCGGATACCCCAGCTTTCCCTCTCTTGCCATTGCCCTAATCCTGTGTATCCCGGTAGTGGTCTCCTCGGTTCCTCCTTCGAGACCGTCAAGGTATTCCCTGTGTTTTGTATGCACCGTGAAAATGAGATCCGCGCCATCGTCCAAACTAAAGTGAGGTCGGATTTTCAGGGTCTGTTCGATGCACCAATAATATTCTTCGGAAGAAAGGCCCCGCCAAGCGAAAATCTCCATCCCGTTTGCGTCCAGCGCAGCTGCGACGTCATCTTGAGTGGAGAGAGGGTTGCATCCGGACCAAGAAACCTCCGCTCCGGCTAGTTTGAAAGTTTCCGCGAGTACAGCAGTTTCTTTTGTAACGTGCAGGCATCCAGCAATTTTCAGGCCCTGCAAAGTCTTTTTTTTCGCGTGTATCCCCCGAAGTTTCATCAGAACGGGCATTCTAGATTCTGCCCATTCAATTTTCAATCTACCAGAACCCGAGAGCGAGCTGTCTCTAATCTTACTCAATGCCAGAAAATCTCTTTGATGTTTGGAATATAAGGAGAACATGGCATCCACCAACATTCTGAATGGCTCCGTATTTTCTTAAAGGGCTTGAGCTTTGGTAGGCATTTTTTAAGAAGATTTTAGGGCAGCTTTCTCTTATTTGGTCTAAAGACTTCAGGGAAAGAATTCAACTAACCGCGTCCCTGGAATTGTGAAAACGAACCCTGAAAGCGGCAGGGAGGAATCACGGCGAAGGTTCGTTCGATCTTCAGATATCGGGACTCCTCCTGGACCTCAATTAGCCAAGTCTCCAGCATATCCCTTGAGATGCAGTTTCTGCGGACTTTGACGAAGGATACACAATTTTTATGAGCAGGGAAACACAAAACAAAGGAGTTCACGGGTATTTCTAGCCATTACAATTGACGTGATTTGTAGGTGCTAATGCAATTATGACAGAGACAGAGCAGGTAGTAGAGGGGCAGGAAGGAAGTACTTCGGTCGAGGAGGAACCTGCAAAGCAATCCAAGAACCAATGGACGACCCTATCTCATTTCGGGGTAAGCTTCCCTGAGGACTACAAATCAGACCCCAGAACCAATACTTTGAAGATCAAAGGGGAAAGTATTGCCATGAACCCCGCTCAGGAAGAGATGGCGGTCGCATGGGCAAAAAAGATCGGGACGCCCTACGTGGATGACCCAGTTTTTCAGGCCAATTTTCTTTCCGACTTTCTGAAGTTATTTCTGCATAAATATGCAGATGCCAAAATCTCGGACGTCGTCTTTCCTATTCTTCCCGAAAAGGTAGAGTTAACGAAAGAAGAAAAGAAAGCCCAAGCAGCGAAGCGCAAGGTAAAACGGCTTGAGCTGAAAGAAAAATTCGGCTACGCGATGGTGGACGGCGTGAAAACCGAGATCGCGAACTGGGTGGTCGAACCTCCTGGGCTTTTCATGGGACGGGGACAACACCCGATGCGCGGCCACTGGAAGCCGAAAGTGGAAGAAGCGGACATTACTCTGAATCTTGACGATAAAGCTCCGGTACCCCCTGGAAAATGGAAAGTGATCCATGCGCCAGAGAACATGTGGATCGCCTCTTGGACGGACAAATTATCTGACAAAGTGAAATACGTATGGCTCCACGATTCTTCGAGCATCAGGCAAGCCAGGGACAAGAACAAGTACGAAAAAGCAAAGGATCTCGAGAGAAGCATCGACAAGGTCAGGAATTTCATTTCTAAATCAATGAGTTCGAAAGATCCCAAGATCAGAAAGATCGCTACTGCATCTTTCCTCATTGACAAGCTCGCAATGAGGGTGGGTGACGAGAAGGATGAAGATGAGGCTGATACCGTGGGTGCATCCACCTTGCGAGTAGAACATCTGAAGTTCCGGGAGAACGCTGTAGATTTTGATTTCTTTGGAAAGGATTATGTTCGGTGGCAAAAAACTCTGGAAATAGATCCGAAAGATCACGCTGTTATTGAAAATCTCAAAGCGTTCTCCGCCGGGAAAAAACCAGAAGATCTAATTTTCGACGGGGTGACATCTCGCCACGTCAATGAATTTTTTGGAAAGGCTTCGCCCGGACTGACGGCGAAAGTATTCAGAACGTACCATGCAACGTCGATCGTGAAGACGTACTTGAAAAAGCACAACGAGTTTCCGGAAGGTACGTCTGAATTCGACAAGCTATTCGAGGCAAAACTCGCAAATCTGGAAGCTGCGAAAAGGTGCAACCACAAGAGGACTCCACCTAAGACCTTTGCGCAGTCTCTCCAGAGAAAGGAAGACAGATTGAAGGAATTGCAAACGATGGATGGGAAAACGGAAAAACAAAAGGCACGGTTACAAGAACGGGTGGAGAAGATGAAAAAACAAGTAGAGTTGACCAAGATCACTCAGGATTACAATCTCAACACTTCCCTCCGAAATTACATTGATCCTAGAGTGTACAAGTCCTGGGCCAACAAAGTGGGATTGAACTGGAAGCTTCTGTATACCAGCACGCTGCAGAAGAAAATGGCGTGGGTGGATGGCAAAGCCCGACCCGAAAGTGAGATTCCTACCACACCTTCCTCCATCGAAAACGAGAATCCTCCCCAAATTCAAACTTCATAAGAAAACCGGCGAAATCGTCGACGCGCTGATGTTACGTCTTTGTGCTGGGAAAAGCCGTAAACTCGCATCTTTTGTGCCCGGAACTTGCGCATTCAACTTCTTTTGCAATGAACTTTTTCTTGAAGATCTCTCCACCAACAGCTCCTAGAATTCCCGAAAAGAAATAACAGGTAGTGGGGCCGGCGTCCTCTCTTCTCAAAAGAAATGCACTTTGTTCGATCGTGCATTTTATGTTCTCAGGCGAAGCGAGCTCAAACTGGAATTTACCCCAGCCTGCTAGGAACCCCAAACTTTTCAATGCCTGACCTATGTCATCAGGAGATACTCCCAGTTTAGGCAGAGCCTCAATGAGCTTCGCTGCGTATCCCTCGCCCATCCGGTACAAAATTATTCCCGCGCCGCTTTGAAACTGATCAAACAGGGCATCGCACATGGACCTGTACGCAGAACAGCTGAAAATCATAACTCTCGCTCCAGTAACTGTCTCCCGA
>JAPCJV010000171.1 GCA_027886785.1 Nitrososphaerota archaeon
CCAAACTCTTACTATTCGGGCTTGGAGGAAAAATCATTTTGGCTCAGTGCTGCGCCTTGGAACGAGGAGTTCCCGATGACAAGACCATCATTAATGCAAAAATCAAAGTGTGAAAAAGTCTCGATACTTACGACCAAAAGCGAAGTTCTGGGAATCTTAACACAACCCGTCTGGAAGATCGGGATTTAAGCGGTTCGTGCGACTGACTAGCACAGTACGACTTTGCACTCAAGGAGCGATTCGAATAATTCCGTTATTTCGAAATTTCGAATTGAAAACTTGAAACTCCAAGAGCAGAGGCTTTCATCGACATAAATCAGCTGCGAGAGTTCGGCCCTTTTCTGTGTGTGCAGCAAGTCATATGAATCACTCGTCGAATTTGTTTCGTTCTAGTCTTCTCTTGACAAAACCTCGGTAGGTCCAGCATCCTTACGAAGTAGAAGACACCAGCTTGGAAGTAAAGCAACTATCAGCTATTTTTCATTCGTAACAACCGCGCGCCCCAGCACCTCACCTGCCTTGACTCGCTCGAAGCTCTCGTTAATTCTGTCCAATGGAAACCGGTCGCTAATGAAGGGAGTCACCGATCCCTCTTCCACTAACTTGATTGCCTCCACTGTGTCTTGGCGCCCTCCAGAACACGATCCAATTAGCTCATACTCCTTAGTACAGAGTTGAAAGGTGGAAATGGGAAATTGGTCATCGGTTTCTCCGACCATGACAATTCTCCCTCCAGGTTTGACCGAAGAGATTCCCTGCATAACGGATTCCCTAGTTCCCACATTATCAATTACGATGACGGAATTTCTGACTGGGAGTTCCAGACCTATTTTCAAGTTAACAGGAGTATATTCAGCCGATATTACTGATTGAGGAATTCACATCCAAAATTTAAGTGTGGCAGATATTGCAAAGAAAGCCTCCACCGCGATACAAATTGGGGCGCTCCTTCGGTAGTTCTGCAAAAAGATTAGAAGATCCCAGACTCCTTTCCGGGAATGGTTCGTATCTCGACGACGTTTCACTACCCGGGATGCTGCACGCGGAGTTTGTACGTAGCACCTATCCGCATGCGATGATCAAGACGGTCGATTTCTCAAAACTGGAAGGTGAAGAAGGATTTGTTGCTGCTTTTACCGCGAGGGACTTTCCTTTCCTGAAACCCCTGCCGATTCCGCCAGAACTCGGAGCCCCGATACCCGAAATTTGGCCCCTTGCAAAAGGGAAGGTGAGGTTCTGTGGAGAACCGATTGCCCTAATAATTGCAACTACTCGATACATCGCTGAAGACCTCGCAGCGCTTGTCGAAGTAGATTACGATCCTCTTGAGCCCGTGCTAGATCCTGAAAGATCCCTTGAGAAAAACGCACCGAAATTGTACGATACTTGGCAAAGCAACCTCCTGAAAAATTTACAGATTAAGGGGGGTAACATGGAGCAAAGCATTGCGCAAGCAGACGCAATGATCCGCGAAAAAATCAGAATTCCTGCCAGAACCTCCGCGCCCATTGAGAACCGGGGCATCATTGCGGAATACACCGCGATTTCAGGTAGACTCAACATTTGGAGTGAATTCCAGTTTCCGCACGTAGGTCGCACTCTTTACTCAGACATTCTTCAGATTCCGGAAGCTAGAATTCACGTCCAGGTGGGAGATGTCGGTGGAGCGTTCGGCCTCAAGGGACATGTTTTTCCGGATGAAGTCGCTGTGTGCGCCGCGGCGCGCTTGCTTCCAGGACATCCCATCAAGTGGATAGAAAAAAGGTCCGAGAACATTTCCTTCTCGATCCATGAGAGAGAGCAGATTCATGATCTTCAGATCGCGGTGAAGAAAGACGGTACCATACTAGGGTTGAAGGACACCCTCAACGCCGACGTCGGAGCTTACGGTGCATCGCCTTGGGGAGGTCTCCCATTCCCTCAGATAACCGGCGCATTTCTTCCTGGTCCGTACCGGATCAAGAACTACGAGCTCAACCTAGTTTGTTGCGTTACAAACAAGACGCCCTTAGGCTCGGTGCGCGGTCCCGGAATGCTTGCGGCAAATTTTGTGATGGAAAGAATCGTAGACATCACCGCTCACCGGCTCGGCCTCGATCCGTACCAAGTTAGGATGAAGAACCTAATTCGTTCTAATGAATTTCCATTTACGAGTGTCACGGGTCTAAAGTACGACTCCTGCAGCCTGACTGAATCCCTCCAAAAAGGCATTGTTGAATTTGGCTATGAAAAATTGAAGCGGGAGCATATCACCCTGCGAGAGAAAGGGATCTTCCGTGGAATGGGTATTGCGTCATTGATCCAGGTCGGAGGAGAGGGCTCAAAGATAATGGGGCCGTCTGGATCGGCGACGATGGGCTATGAAGTGGCAATTGTGAGGGTAGAACCCGATGGAAGCGTGAAGGTCTTTACCGGACTTGCACCTCAGGGTCAGAGTTCTGTCACCACTATTGGGCAAGCGGTCGCCGATGAGCTAGGCGTTGCACTGGAAAAAGTAATCGTGAGGTGGGGGGATACTGACGCGATGCCCTACGGACAGGGGACCGGTGCGAACAGAGGAGCCGTCCTCGGCACAAGCGCCGCAATCCTTGCCGCAAGGAAGGTGAAGGAGAAAGCCGTCAAAATAGCTGCGCACATGATCGAAGCGAGACCGGAGGATGTCGAGCTGCGTTCCGATGACGGGTTTGCGGTAAAGGGAAGCCCAAAAGGGTTTGCGAGTGTTTCGCTGGAGCAGGTCGCGCAAATTGCCTTGCGTCGCCCCGACAAATTACCAAAAGGGATAGAACCAGGTCTTGAAGCTACTCACTTCTTCGAGCCCCCGGAGGATAAACAATCCACCTGGAGCAATGCGACGTGCTTTTGCGAGCTCGAGCTCGACCTCGAAACCGGTAAGGTCAGGATAATTCGCTTTCACGTGGTTCATGACTGCGGACGAATGATCAACCCCATGATTGTCGAGGGACAGATCCATGGGGGGATTGTGCAAGGAATCGGCACCGCCCTGTACGAAGAAATCTCCTACAGCGAAGAAGGTCAGATCCTCGGCGGAAATTTTCTCGATTACCTTTTGCCAACATCGGTAGAGAGCCCGCAGATTAGCATAACACATCTGGAGACGATCTCAGAACAAAATCCCGCAGGGACAAAGGGAATGGGCGAGGGCGGGACAATAGTAGCTCCGGCAGCAATCGCAAACGCCGTTGAAGATGCAATCTTGCATCTGAATGCCGGAAGCATTCTCGACTATCCCTTGAAACCCGAGAGAGTACTTGAGGAAGTAAAAAGAAAAATCAAAGTAAGACAAGATATTTTTCCGAAGGTCTATTCTAGCAAGATATAGAGTCCTCGAGCACAGCTAAACATCCTTTTAATGGAGATGCGTCGAATCCAACAAAACTGTCGCTAATGAAATTTCTTGTAATAAATCATCCCCGGGTTCCGGTCCCGAAGAGAGCTCCCATCGAGGGCTGCGTGGATTACTTTACCAAATTTGTTACCAAAAGGAAGGCCATCGTTTATCCGATGGTTGGACCAAAATCCTACGCGACGATTATTGACGTAGAATCAGGCGAAGACCTGGATAAAGTTCTTTCCGACAATCCGATGGCTCCCAACGAAGAGTACTGGATCTACCCGTTGTCCGATCTCGACAACATTTTAGGAAGCGGCGACGACGTGCTGGAGAGAATCCGGACTCTGCCAGTTGTCAGGTTGAGAGACAAGTCACCGGGAACGGATCTGCAAAAATTCCTCGTAATTGGAAAGGTGGCAAAACCCATTCCACCGGGCGCAAATATCAAGGGCAGTTTAGAGCAGCTAAGAATCTTAAAAGAGCGAGGACGGGCGGAAGCATACGCAATCGTGGGAATGGAGGGGTTTGTCGCCATAATAGAAGTCACTAGCAACGACGAACTGAACGACGTCCTGTACAAAAATCCCCTGGGACGCTGGGGAGAGTACTCGGTCTACCCCCTGGGAACGTTTGCCGGGGAGCGAAGAACCCTCACAGAAATCGGGCTTACCCGATCTGAAATGCTGCAAGAAGCCCAAGCGTGAGCGTAATATTTGGTCAGGTTCACCGTCGACGCTCACGTCCACGCGTTGAGATTTGCAGCTAACTTCCGCGAGCGAAATGAAAAGCCCACTTATGCAAAACTGGGGCGGATGCTCTGGCAGCTCGAGCCATTTGATAATTCCGAAAGGTTGCTCGCCGACATGGATAGGTACAAGATCGACATGGCGGTCATCCAGTCGCATCCGGCGTGGAATATGCGCAACGACATGATTGCGGAAATTGTAAAGAAAAATCCGGACCGATTTGTCGCCCTCTGCACGTCCGCGGATCATTCCAGAAAAGTGTACGCAAAACAGGCAAAATTCGACATCGAGCTGATTGTGGAAGAACTCGAAGGATGGCTTGCGACCCCCTACTTCAAGGGGATTGGTGAAGCGCTTTTGCAGCTCAATCCGGAAAACCCGGCGTTCGATCGGGAGGCCATGAACAACCTGCGGCGGGTCATGGATCTTGTCGCCAAACACAAGAAGGTCATCTGCTTTCACACCGGACCTTTGCTGTTTCAGATCCCTCTACGGCTATCGGGCAACCCAATCTACATCGACGACCTCGCGCTGGAGTATCCCGAAGTCCCGATCATAGTCGGACATATGGGAGTACAGATCGGCTGGTACGAGCAGTGGGCTGAAGCGGCTCAGATGGTCTGCGCCATGCACGAGAATGTGTACTTGGAGACCTCGCAGGCATGGTCGGAGCTCATCGAGAGAGCCTGCCTGGACCCTCACATCGGTCCCGAGAAAATCATGTATGGCAGCGACTGGGGTGCTTCAGTGGAGTATTTCGTCGACCCGCGTAACCGAAACAGAAGCTACGCCGCGCAGGATCCGCACAAGGGTCCGCCGAAATTCCTGGTCGACCATTTCAAATGGAACCTCGATCAGGTTAACAATATCCGGATGACTGAGGACGACCGCGCGCTGATACTCGGAGAGAACGTCGCAAAGCTCTTTGGGTTGAAAAAGAAAAGCAAGTAGCCTTATGATTCCGCGGAAGTTGAATATCACTGAGGAAATTCTAAAAAAAACTCACCCGTCGAATCACGACATTATTCGAGGAGAATTCTCTACTCTCGACTGGGACGCCCTCACAAAAAAAGTAGAGACTTTCGCTTCAATTCTGAAAGATCACTATCAAGTCAAAAAGGG
>JAPCJV010000172.1 GCA_027886785.1 Nitrososphaerota archaeon
ATGATCTGAAAACTCGTTTCCCAGCGCGAACCCCATGCGAAATACGCGGCCGGATTTATTGATGACATACAACCCCACGAGTTCCGCTTCCTCTCCTCCATCGAGTGCAAAAGAAGGGAGCTTTAGTGAATGCCCAGGAGAGACGATGGAACTGCCGTCCCCTTTGTAAAACCATTCGGGTGAAGCACCGACTTTGCCCTCCAGTGGCTTGCCTCCTTCGAGACCCAGCTGAAACATCTTCATCGAATCTGTCATTGAGTTAGGGCGTGATTGGTCCTTACTTGTGTGCATGGCGTCCCGGGCGAGCGCACTCCCGAGATGATTAAGTCCCGTGCCACTCACCAAGGTGTGGGTAGGATCCGGGTGGATTAGAGGAGGAAGCAGACGGCGCTCAGAGATAATTTTGTCGTAATCTACGGTGGCCTCGGAAAGCGATTGAGCTACTACGTCTTCAAGAGTTCGGCCGGCGTCGGCTGCCTCCAGTGCAAGATCATAGATCATGTGCTCAGCTTTAATCAATTGAAGGGAACGATCGTCGCGCATGACCCGACCGGCATTTACTCTTCCGTCCAGCCCGGTAAATTGAACAAGTCTCATGGGAATTCTTTTTCCACTGTTTGAATTCCATCTTTATCCTGATTTCAGGATGACGGTTCGCAAAAACGTTAATTATTGTGGGCTAGCTCGCGGAGATTTATGCAATTAGCTATTGGGGAGAACGCTTGGTGGGGCACCTCCGTCGACCGGGTGGAAGGAATCAAAGCAACGAGCGAAATTGGATTCGACGGGTACAGCATCTTTCCCGTGGATCTGACTCCGCAGTTAAGACGAAGCATGCGCGAGGCGCTTAACAGTTCGAAGATGGTACCATCTACTTTCACCACGGTGGTGACGAGCCTCGCAGATTGGAACGCAGACGTGAGAAAATTTACGGTGGACTGGGCGAAAAGCCAGGTAGATATAGGATATGACTTTGGATTCAAAATCATGATTATGGTGCCCGGCGAGTACGTGTGGGCAAAACAGGAGATCGATCCCAAGGTGCAGTGGAACTGGCTTCTCGAAGGAGTGAGGGAGATCGCGGATTATGCGAAGAGTCTGGGGATGGTGATCGGCCTCGAGGCGGAAACGCCGGTGTACTCGATACTGCGCACCGTGGATACTCTCGTGAAATTTGTGGACGACGCCCAGCACCCAGCGGTGAAGGCGAATGTGGATACAGTGCACATGTTCGTCCTGGGAGACACCCCACAGGAAATGAAGCGCCTCAAGGGAAAACTTGTGGATGTGCATCTCGCAGACACAAACGAAAAGGTGCACCACCATCATCCTCCAGGAAGCGGCATCATTCCTCTGAGGGAATACCTCAAGGCCCTGAAAGAAATGGAATTTGAGGGCCCCGTCAACGTGGAAATTGAGTGGACGCCGTACCCCGATAAAATACATGAATGGGTGAGGGACGCCTACACCGCTACCACTAAAATGTTTGAGGAACTCGGCATTCCCCGCTAGGGACAGATCACAATAGATCGATCTCGATCAGAAGTGATCGGCTTCAAAGACCTCTTGCCCACGACGTATGTCCTTTCGACTTCGTAAGAGCCCAGCCCAAATTCGTACAGGCTGGTCTCTAGGCTGATCACCATGTCGGGTTCCAGCGGAATGTCGGTATCCTGTTCCACGATTTCATCCGCCACAGACTTTGCTCCCCCTCTTCCCATGATCGGGTACTCCCGCGGCTCAAGGCCGATCCCGTGCCCTTGATAGTCTGCATCCTTTATCCCCTTTTTCGCGTAGAGTTTCTCAAAAAGATCCATTACTTCCGAAGGTGTAGTACCGGGCTGGACGCGATCTGCTAACTCCTCGATCGTGTCCCAAATGTCCCTGTACCTTTGGATCACGTCTTTCCTTCGTTCGCCCACGAGCAGGCTCGTCCCCATGTCGCCATAATACAATTCATAAGTGCAGCCGCTGTCAATGATCGTGTACTCTCCCCGCCTTAACCGGTAGTTGGGAGCTGCAGAGAGATACAGCCCGTCGGGGGAATAGAAGTAGTGATCGAAAATCGCCCCTTTCTCTGAAACTAGAGAGAGATATTCCTGGGCGAGCTTCCCCATCTTCTTTCCATCCCGCGCCTTTTCCAAGCTCTGAAACAGTGCGTCTTCGTTTATTTCCGCCGCCTTTTTTAGGCGATCTTTTTCTTCATCGGTTTTTACCATTCTTATGAACCCGAGTAGCTCGCTGGAATCCAGGAACTGGATCTTCGGGAACGCTTTTTGGATCTCCTTGAAGGTATCTGCCCTAAATTCAGCTTTCTCGATTCCTATCTTGCCCGCTTGTATACCTGATTTTCTTAGTGCCTCGATTACTGCAGCTGCCGGCGTGGGTTTTTGTGCACCGAGAGCTCTCTTGAAGTATTTTGTGTGCGCCAGTTCTTTTTTCGTTCCGCTAGCTTTCTCAATAGCAGGAATAGTATTGCCGTAACACTGAATGGCTACATCCCCTTCGGATGCATAGAGCGAAGAATAGGTATCCATAATGAGGATCGGTTCGCCATCCGCGGGGAGCACGGCGAATTGTTCCTTCTGCAGAGGTGGAGCACCCAACACAAGCATATTTTCTCTGTATTTCTTGTATAACCAGCAATCGAATCCGGTGAAATAGGAGACGTTGGTCGGAGATGCGACGAGTAAGGCTCGCAGGTTGTGCTCAGCCATGTAGGAGTGTGCGCGTTCTTTGTTAAGCAGCATGAGTTTACCTTTCTCCGGCAAATTTATTTGGAAACTTTAATCTTGCGTCAGGTCAAGGGACCCTACTTTAGAAAAAAATGCCGGGTCCTTCATATTGTAAGAACGATCTTTATGCTGTCACTCCGCTGGGTCGCGAGATCGAAGGCTTCCTTCGCTTTTTCCAGCGGATAGGTATGCGAAATTATTTTCGAGATGTCAGCTTTTTTCTTGGAGAGGAGATCGATAGTTTGTGGGAAAACGTTGGGGCTCCCGGCGGATCCTTTGATGGTGAGTCCCTTGACTATGATTTTCTCCATCTCGAAGGGAAGTTTCTTGATTACGGTTTGCCCGATCATGACGATTCTACTGGAGCTGTCCACCACATCTAGCAGTCTTGTTCTTGCGTCGTCTGATCCGGAAGCCTCTACCGCGAGGTCGGCCCCGCGACCACCTGTTAATCGCTGCATTTCTTGGGTGGCATCCACTTTCGTAGGATCGATTACCTCGTTTGCTCCCAGCTGTAGGGCGAGCTCTCTCCTCTTTGCTATCGGGTCGATCGAGATTGCTCGTGCACCGGTCGCTTTCACCGTCGCTAACACAAGGAGACCAATAGGCCCCGCCCCAAAAATGACGACTGTATCGCTGCCCTGGACTCCTCCAGCGATCTTCCACAGTGCGTGATAAGCTACAGAAAGGGGTTCCACCAGTGCGCCCTGTTCGTGGGTCATTTCGTCAGGAATTTTGTGCAGGATATTTTCACTCCTGATGACGTACTGAGAAAATCCTCCCGGTGACTGCGTTTGAAACCCGTAGATTATGGGAGTCCTGCAAAAGTTGGGATTGATACCGAGCTTACACTTGTCGCAGTATCCGCAACCGACCACGGTCTCACCGACCACTCGGTCACCCTTCTTCAAGCTCTTTACTTGGTTCCCCACTTCCACGACGTCTCCGGACCACTCGTGCCCCGGAACGTAAGGAAAGGTCGCCTCGTACGTTTTTCCTGCGTAGCAATTGACATCGGAGCCACAGATTCCCGACGCTCTAATTTTTACTAGAGCTTCGGTACTTTTCAATCCAGGTAGCTCGGCATCCTCGATTCTCAGATCGAGCGGCTTGTATATGACAACGGATTTAGATTTCAATTTTGAAACGAGAAGAATTTACCTTGGCTAAAAAATCTTGTTTACAAAAAGGTTCACGAGGAAATCTTTGGATAAAGCGATATTAAATTCAGAAATTGTGAAATGAAGGTAAAGATCCCGCCTTGCCTTACACTGAAATTGAAACTCAAATGATCGACCCCAACCCGTTTTACAACAGACAAGTAAGCGAGCAAAGAGTCGATGAACTCGCGCATTCTATGAGTGCTTGCGGTCTACTTTCTCCAATCAGAGTGCGCCGGAAGCCTAAATCCAGAGATCGGTACGAATTGGTTTTTGGGCATCAAAGACTCTTGGCCGCGCGACAATTGAACTGGGATTTGATCCAAGCAGAGATTGCTTCCACTTCGGATGAGGAAATGGTGTCACAGGCGCTCGTTGAGAATGTCAGCCGAGAAGGTTTCTGCGATTTTGAAAAAGCTAAACTCCTATACAAACTCAAACGAGATTATTCATGGACTAATGAGAGACTTGCTAGGTCCCTGGGCAAGTCCATCACTTACGTTACCCAACATCTCTTGATGCTTAAACTGCTAGCAGAGGATCTTTCTGAAGTGGAAGCCGACGATGAAAAGGTGAAAATCATGAACTCATTGACAGAGCATCACGCCCGGATACTGGCGCGCCTGCGGAGCTATGACGATCGAAAGGAAGCTGCTAGACTGGTCGTCCTGGCAAAACTGGGTGTTAGGGAAACGGATCGCTACGTCTCACGCAGCCTGATGAATGGCAAAAAGATTTCGGCATCTAAAGATACTGGAAAGAAAAAAGTAGAGTTGAACGCCATAATCGACAAGCTCGTCCGAGACTACGAGTCAAAGTCTTTCATGGAGATAGCAAAATTGAGGCATGAATCCAAGTTCAGTCTATTCGACGACATTCCGCCTTTTGAACGGCTCGACTACTGGCATACGATATCCCACGTCGCGGGAATCTTGGACAAGATGGAGGACATCCGGGTTCTCATCGACGGATTGCAGATTAACACGTTTCGAAATTTTGCAATCTTGACTTTTTATGTTCGTTTCGATTCGATCTGGGATGAAAAGCCCTTCCGGATTCTTTCCAGAGTGACCCTGGTTTTGCTGCACGAATCCAAGGAGTGGAAAATAGTCCACGAGCACTGGTCTCCGATGTCTTTCCACGCGCTGAAATTTCTCAATTCCATTTCAGAAGACGCGCGTTTTGATAACCTCCCCTTGTCTCCAAAGCATTCGATCAACCCCTGATCAGCTATCTCTAGCTGATTGGCACATCTCGAAGGATTACAGCCTCAAGGCATTATTTGCCTTTAATTAACAGG
>JAPCJV010000173.1 GCA_027886785.1 Nitrososphaerota archaeon
CGAGAAAAACGAGAGAGTTGCAAAGACCATGTTTGGGATAGACAAAAAATCGAAACTGAGACTGAGCAGAAAGGAGCACGAAGGATTTCATCGTCCTCATTTTCCATAGGCGGAGGCGTACCACCAGAGTTGCCTCCCACGACAACAGTTCGTCTGAAGAACTTCGTTCAGAGCTATCAGAAAAACAACATGCTTTAGATGAATCAATTAAGAGTATTCTTCCGAGGTTCAGAATTGAAAAAACAGAATTACCGGATGCGAAGATCTGATCGCTTATCCTAAATTTCAGTGTGTTAGCCGAGCTGGAAAGCAGTCAAGAAGCAACCATAAGTTGGACACCGGGTAGCGAAATTATTTTGAATTGCGCACCGAAGCGCTAGATTATCATAGATCCAGGTAGATTTTCTTTTTGGAGTTGACCAGATAATCTGATGACAGTTAGTGTAGATATTGCGAACTCCAACGTCAACCGCAACATCACGTTGGCTGGGACAAGTATCGCGATCTTCACTTTCCTCCTTTTCTTTCTCTACCCTCGCTATTCCTCGGACCAGATAAATCCCATTCTTTTTCAACTCACCCTGGGTGTGATCGTATCCGTAATCTTCTCACTAGTTATTTCAGGATTATTTTATTACGAGACAACCCTCACTCCGACTTTAGACATAGATCTGGGAAAGAGGACCATTTTTGGAACTGTGGAAGGGTTCTGGTTACTCGGCTATAGTCTGCTATTGTTGGAACCGAGCTTGATTTTGTTCACAGTAAACTTGTTGGTTGTTGCGTTGTATGCTCTGGCTCTATGGTTTTCCTACTTGACCCTCACTTTGCTCGAGTATAGAAAATTGCAACCATCGAGAAAAAAATAATTCTTCCAGATCAAAATAGCCCAAGGAAAAACAAGACGTCTGAGTTCCCAAACGCATCTGGCCAATTTTAGATGATATTATGAGAAAAATATTCCTATACATGACCATGACTTTTGACGGGTTTGTTGCAGGGCCAAACAATGATCTGGATTGGTTTACACCACCGAAGAACGACGAGGAACTTAACAAGGACATAGTCGATATCGTCGAAAGTGCAGATACGGCAATCATTGGATTTCCAACAGGCCCTGGTCTTATCGACTATTGGAAGAAGGCAGAGATGGATGAAAAAACCCAAGGATGGGAAATGGCGATCGCAAAGGCTGTAGACAAACTGCACCCGATAGTAATCTCAAACATACGGAAAATGGTCGAACCAGGAATTGAACTTGTAGTTGCAAAGGACGACAGCGAGTTTACAAGAGTAGTAAATGAGATCAGGCAGAGAAAAGGAGGGGACATGTATATCCCAGGTGGAGTACGTACAGGACAAAAATTTGTCAGACTTGGACTAGTGGACGAATATATTCTAATGGTACATCCAGTTGCAATCGGCGAAGGTAAGCGCCTATTTACCAGCAGGGTGAAGCTCGAGTTGGTAAACTCAAAGGCCTACAAATCCGGAGTTGTCCAGATGCGCTATCGTTCCCTTAAGATCCGACAAATGCGGGTTTGATTAGTTAAATTTGAAGAAGATCCTTCGCAATTCTCTGTTGGTAAGTCCGGGCATTCCCTCAATTTAGATGTCAGCTATCACTTCTGCAAACCACGGACTCACTTACAAGACGGTCAAAACATGAGCGCCCCGATTTCTCATTTACAAAACATTGTGAAGAGAAATTCGAACGAGCGCTAGCTCCCGTCTTCTAGGGCGATCTTTCCGGGATCTAATTAGGTTTGTGTTGTTAAAATCGATTCCAGAATATTATTAAGACAGTATATGATTGCAAAAATGTTATGCCGAAAGTCCTGAAAGTCTATCAATGTTCGAAATGTTACCTGATGGTAAATTTTGTAATGGCAGTAGATTCATTCCCAGGGATTTCTCAAAGGATAAAGAAAACGGAGTAGACAAACCTTTCAGCGAATTGGGGTCGAATGACCCGGACATCGGGGCCAGATGTGTAAGATGCGGGAAGGTCTACAAACCTGAAGAAGTGCAAAAAGCCTTAGATCGCGGATTCAACTTTTTTGCAAACCCCCTGTAATTTCCCGAGATAGCATCTTTAATTCGCTTTAGAGAAGGCAGCCTTCTTTCTTGTTCCATACTTTCTTTGGAGATCGGTCTCGAAAATATTGACTGACAAAAACCCTAGGTGCAAACGAAATTCGAGTATTCCTTTGATAATTTCTTTTGGAAAGATCACGAATGAGTTTTTATCCATCTGGCCTTGATTTTTTGTTCTGTCCTCTGAATCGAAGCGATACACCTCTGTTCGTCTTCATCTAATGTGTAGAAGAAATCTGAACGCTTATTGGTAATCATTTGGCTACCTTCTCCGGGTATTCTAGAAATTATTTTCAAAAAAAATGGAAGGGCTGAACAAAATTCAGCCCCGTTTGCATTTACTTAGAGTAGACCTTGATCTCGAATTCGCCGGTTTGGTTGTTGGCGGTTACCACAGCCCTAGCCTTAGAGGTGTTCAGCCAAGCGAGTTTTGGGGCCTGGGTCATGTAAACTAAGTTTCCTTCGGCCCAAATAGTCGCCGGACCCGTTGCCTTTCCAGTTCCTCTTCCGCTGGTTACGAACGTATCTCCTTCAGTTGTCACATCCAGTCCTTTTGCCTCCCACTCGAAGGAGCCGTCCAAGTTTTGGAATACGCTGACAGTTTCGATGTGGTCGGACGTATACTTTCCTCCCACGAACTTGCCTTCGTTGTTAAGTTCGAGTCTGACGCCCAAGGGTGTAATATCCTTAATCGTTCTTGTTACAGTCTTGCCGCGAATTTCGCCTAGTACTTCAGTTGTTTGTGTTTGAGTTTGCATTGTTTTTCTCAGCTGCTACAACTGGCAACTTGCTTATACGCCTATGTCGAGATGTCACGGTAACTGCTGACTCCCTGCTGATTTCCATCATTCCAGGTTGTTTCACAGCCGGCATGATCTATCCGAAAAAAATAGGGTATACCCGCTTTCCAGCGCATAGGTCGTTCCATTGAGCTGTTGCGTGCGCCAACGTATCCTGGAAGAAAAGGAAATAGACGAGTCTTATGATGAGTTCACTAGGAGCCTTGGAAAATCAGGAGTCGCCGACTGATATCCGCTGGGAACTTCATTCCCCACCCGGTCAACCTCGCCGGTATCACTTGGGTTGCAGAGAGACCGGGTTGACCCCGCATGACTTTCTAGCATCTATAGCAGAACGCGGTCCAGATTCCTTCGATCTATTCTTGGATTCGGGGAGTGGGAGTGCTGGAAGATTATTCAAAGCAAAAACAAAGAGCCGGATCGAAACCCTCCCTGCCGGAGCTGGGATTGCCGAATAAGATAAGCTCTGATTAGATCTTTCTGAAACAAGTCCGGTTTACAGTGTTTTCTTCTTCTAACCGGAAAGTTCCATCTCGTTCAGAATTCAGACTTAAACGCAATTTTATTCTTCCTGAATCCTCCACACCGGAATCCCAAGAATCAACCGGATATTAGTCTCTAGGCAGTAGCCGTCGAAAAGGTCTAAGAAAACAAGAAGAGGACAATGGCTTTGGTGACTGAGCCTCATCACTTCTTGGAAGAAGCGTCCCCTTGAGTATCCAAAATTTGTAAAACCTGCGAAGCCCAAAATATTCGCGAAGCCTAGACGTTACTGGAATCGCTAACCCGACATTCATTGCGATCACAGTTGCAATCACCGCATTTCATGTCCGATACCTCCCGACGTAACCTTCAACAATGAAACTCGCTGCCAAGACAACGAAGAATGCAATCCAATAAACACTTCAGCTAAACTTGATGATGGAAAATACGTTCAAAAAACCTAGAATGCTTAGGGCAGGGAACGCTAGTCCATCGATCAGACAGTGTGTTCTACCGAAGTCTGCCGTTAATGAAGCATCCGATTCCAAACCACCCAGCCGAAAAAGACCAGAGTATTCCGGTAACAATAAGCGGAATCACGTTCTTTCCGAAGGCTACAGATGTTGCAAAGGCCAAGAGTAGTGGAGCGCCCTAAAGGATATAGCACCATGGGGGTCGTTCGAGATCTCGTTCCCGATAAATCGGTAGAGACGACTTTGAAGAGTGAATACTTTGCAAAAGTCTCAAAGTTCGACAATGGAAAGATCACTTTGATTGTATAATAGGGTTCGTTTCTTCATTGATGGTTCTAGCTATCTTCTTGGAAAGCGGATTTTTGGTTAGTTGTTCTGTAACTTTTATTTGACGGTCCCTCGCTTCTTGATAAGTTCCATTTGATGTGAATTTTGAAATTCACATCCTTGCTTTTCGGCTTCATACCGATTATATTTAGGTCATTTATTCGCCAGAGAAAAGTTTCGAAAGACGATCTATGGAGATATTTTTAGACCTATGGAGAATAGAATTTCGTAATTTTAAGCTATTTCCGCACTATTCGCCGAAGCTAGCACGCGTTGAAGAAAGAGAAAAAGGATGGTTAGAATAATAGACCGTTACAAACGTTCATTCACCGCTTCAATTTCTCCTAGATTCATTTTACTTTAAGTCCTCGATATACCTACGTCTGTCGCAACTTTGTAAAGTTTGAAATTATGCTGCTGGTGGCAGACGACCTGTACTCAAATATTCCCTTGTTAATGATGGTAGATTTTCGGGAAAGCTTTGTTTTTAGACAAGAGGTCGCCCAGATATTTCTTGAACGACGTCAAGGTCTGCATCCTCGCTAACTATTTCTCTTTCTCCCGCGATCAACGCGGTGGAAACGTGGATTGCGTCCCGTGGGCTCAGCGAGTACCGTTCGAGTAGCTCCTGCGCTCTGAGCACTACGGTAAGGTTCACCGTGAGAAGCACCAGGTTTTGCATTTTCAGCAGAGCCGAGCCTGCCCTAATCCCCGCCTCTCTTCCCTCCAGTTTCCGGACGACCCATGACAACTCGTCCCACGTGAGAAAAGAAGTTACTCCCCTAGCTCCCCTTCCTTCCTCTAAGCCCCTTAGAATATTTACTGCTTCCTTAGCTTTCTTGTTTCTGGTTGGGTCGTGAGTTACCGCATAAACGAAGACAATAGAGTCGAGATAGACCATGTCCCGTCACACTCTTACTTCGATCTCGGAAAGTATGAGTTTCTTTACCGCGATATCCTTTACAAGTTTATCTTTCTTGGGAACGATTTCGAGGAGTTCGGA
>JAPCJV010000174.1 GCA_027886785.1 Nitrososphaerota archaeon
CGATATTATCAGAATAGAGTTTCATCTTTTTCCGGCTAGCCTCGCTGAAAAGGGCGAACGAATTTACCCCAACTTCCTTGTATCCTTCGATGATCTTGATGAGCTCCTTCCAATTTCGGCAAAAGTGAAAGCCCCTTTTTAAGTCCTCGATCGTCAGGTTCTTTTCGCTTAATTCTTCAGACTGAACAGGATCCCTGATGCTCCAAGAGTCTTTCATCATCCACCCAAGTTTTCTTCGCGAAGCCTCGAAAACTTTCTCCGGTTTCGATAAGCTAAAGGAAAGGTGAATCAAGACCTGCCCGTTCCGTTTGTTTGCCTCCCTCAGACCCCTGTAGAAAGACGGGATGATCTCTTCTTTGAGACTACTCGCATTGTTTCTAGGACTTAGGGTTACCAAATGGTCTGAGTATTTGCCAGCGTAGAATGCTGCTCGCTTCCCGATCGCGGAAAAGTAGATCGGAATTTTTCTTCTCGGTTTGGTGTATAGAAAGTAAAAATCCGAAGAGAAGTATTTCCCTTCCGATCCAAATGGCTCTTTCGACTCCCAGAGTTTTCTAATGAGATCCACTCCTTCACACAATCGATCTATTCTTTCCTGCCATGCAGGCCATCGACTATTCCAAAACGGGGCTTCGTTCAATGCCTCTCCTGAGCCCACTCCTAAAATGAATCTGCCGGGGTACATGTTGTCGATCGTCGCGCTTGCCTGCGCAATGATTGCCGGAGGATACCGAGCTCCTATTGGAGTCGTAACGAAAGGCCCTACTCTGACGGTGCTAGTTCTCTCAAGGGCCACACTCATAACGGACCAAACAAAGGAAGATCGTTTCCCGGAATCAAACCACGGAACAAAATGATCTCCCAACCACACAGTTTTGAATCCTAGTTCTTCCGCAAAAACTGTGGCTTCAACGAATCGAGCTGGATCGTAATAATTCTCTCCAAGATCGATATGAAAATCCGTTCGAGACATTGTTACTTTTTCTCTCTAGGTGTCCAATCCTGCGGGCCGCGCAAATAGGAATCGGATTCAGTGAGCAAAATAAAGTAGCGTTAGTCTTCTCTTGAAAACTCTAAGCTACTTTGAGGCGGGAACTACTGTATTGAAAACAGGCAGCAAGGTGACTGTGCCCCACGCTGGATCCAAACTGAAACTGGAGATCAAGTCTTTCCTCCAGGCAATAGTGCCGGCAGCTCCATCCCAGAGACGATTGGTAAAGAAAATGTACGGGGCATCGTTGTACACATCAGCTTGCGCCTTCGAGCAAACCGATTGAATCTGTGAAGTGTTGGTGGTCACGAGGAAAGAAGAGATACAGGCTTGGGTGTTGGGCGTGGAATACATTGCATAATTGCCGAAGAAGGATCCGTTGCTCGTGAAAGAAATCCAGGGATCGGCGGGTACGTTTACAAACGGTTGCCAGGTAGGGTTGATTGCAACCGAAATCTGGGGGATGGTAGTATTATGGCTGAGGTTGTACGAATAGCTTCCGTACAATGTAAAGAACTGCGGGACAGTCCATACCTGAATTGTACTAGAAATTCCGATAGCTTGGAGATCGGACTGAATTGCCTCTGAGGCGGTTATACATGCTAGGCAGTCAGCGCGAGTTCCAATGTTCAAAGTCGGAAACTTTGAGAGATCTATACCCGCTAGATCTTTCTTTGCCAACGACATGTTGTATTGGTACGGGGCGTAGTTCCCCAAATCGTAGAAGCTGGGGTATGAGTTGAATTCAGGAGGAACTGTAGCGGTCGCATATCCGTTGTAGGTTTTGTTGATGAGGTTTTGATAATTTATCGCATGAACGATTGCCTGCCGCACGGCTGTAATGTTTGTTGGATACTGTTTGGTATTGAGCGCTATTGGACCCACTGTGTTTGCCGCAGGAGGAGCGAGTACAATAGAAAGAGAAGGATTGGCTGTCACTTGGTTCCAAGTGCTCAACCCTACGGTCCCAATTTGAACAGTCCCCTGGGAAAGTTCGATATATCTCGAAACGTCGTCCGATTTGTAATAAATGAAGACGGTTTGGTAATGTCCCGGATCAAGTAGAGGGTTTGAGGCAATTTGTGCTGCGCTGAGACTCCTGCCCCAATAGTTTGGATTCTGGGTGTATTTCACGTAGGCATTTATTTGGTAACCACTGATCACGTAGGGACCCGTTCCTGGAGCGGCATTTGTCGTTAAGAACTGATTTGGAGAGGTAGCCGATCCAGGGCCGCCATTAGCTAAAATCCACTGTGCATCGGGAAGCTCCATGAATGGCGTACCAGTCGATAAGGACGGCAACAAAACCGTGTTATCACCTAATTGGTGGAAGACTATTTGGTTGGGTCCAGTTACGAATATCGGCCAGCTGCTGTTTTTCATAATAGAAAGGACTTGGGTCGAAGGATTAGCTAGGCCCGAGCTATTAATCAAAGACAAGGTTGCAGGCCCATAAATTACGTGCGACATGTCAAAAAGTGGATATCCACCCCACCAAGTGGAGCTGTTCCCCGCTGTGAGATAGTAGTTATACATGTCAGTCCACACCTGATAGGCATTGAATGGGTCTCCATTCGAATAGGCCACGTTCTGCCTCAGATTGAAAGTGTATACTGTTCCATTCGCTGACACGGTCCAGTTAGATGCCAAAGCAGGAAGGTACTGATAGATGGACTGTTTGAATTGGGAAGTTACATTCGCGGCCACCAATCCTTGGTATACAGTGAAGTAAGACCAGTACGGATACGAAGCAAACGCGGAATTATCCACAAGCAAGCCGTTGTTTGGAAAGAATACATCATCCATCGATAAGACAGATGCGTTTGCGATGGAAGAACTGGATGAGGACGTCAAGGACGTAGAAGAAGAGCTAGAAGTTGCAGAAGAGGAACTCGAAGTAGAAGCAATAGATGAAGATGAAGACGTTGAGGGGACAACTGTAGATGATGATTGACTTGACGAGAGGCTGGAAGTGGAACTAGATGGCAAACTAGTTGAGGAAGTTGTACTTGTAGAGTTTGTGCCTAAAGAAGTGGCCGCGTACGCCGCAACGACAATAATTACGATAATCACAACAACTATAGCGATCCAAGCTGTTCTAGCGATCGCTCTCCTGAAATTAGAATTCAAAGCCAAATTATGGGCAAACCATCGGGGGCTATTTATCCTTGACTTGTAAAATCTTCGTATCAGCCCGAATATTCAACGCAGACAATTTTCCCCCGAACTCTTTTTTTCAAGAATGAAAGAAACTCTCTTCTACGACTTGGATCTCGGGAGGCCGGGCGGGGTCGTGCTGTGCCTTACCCATTCGTCTTCAGTTTGAACGGACCCTTTCTTTGAAAACGCTTTACTGCCCAATTCCCAGCCAAAGCCGGGTTTTTCTCCGAGCTCGATTTCGCCCTTCTCTATTTTGGGAGTAGGTTGTACCAACAATTGATTTTGCCAGATTTCTGACTTGCTCCAATCAAGGGGTTTCACGTCTTGAAATTCAAGATACAGACCATTGGGGATCGATGCTAAGGCGGAAGCGCCGCAAAGATCAAAATTCTGGGGGGAGACAGGTATTCCGTAGGACTGCGCCATTGCGGCGATCTTTTTCCACTCGGTTACACCCCCGACGTTGGGGACGTCGCCGATTATTACCCCCACTGCCTTGCGCTGGAGAAGCTCTTTGAACCCGAACTTTGTATATTCGGCCTCTCCCAAGGCTAAGGGAATTTCAGTAGCTTCTGCGATGCTCGCAAGTCCATCCAAATTGTCAGCGAGAGTCGGCTCTTCCAGCCAGAAGACTTCGAATCTTTCTAATTTCCGAGCCATCCTCTTTGCTTGGCTAACAGACCAACCCTGATTGGCATCTACCAGCAGTTTAGTTTTGAACCCAATCCCATCCCTGACTGCTTTGACCCGATCGATGTCTTCCTGATCGTCGCGGCGCCCCACCTTCATTTTTACCGCAGGAAATCCCTTTTCGACGGAACTCTGGTGGAATTTCACCAATTCCGCTTGACCAAGGCCGAAGTCGAATCCAGTTCTATAGACGGGTACTCTTTTTCCAAAACCCCCGAGTAATCGATAACATGGAACGTTCAGAATCTTTCCCTTCAAATCCCAAATAGCTGTATCAATCACGCCCATGGCGTAAATGGCAACTCCCTTTCTCCCGTAGTAGACGGTTTGCCAATACATTTTTTCCCAGATTCTCTCATGGTCCAGAGGATTCTCTCCCAAGATTTCCGGTTTCAATTCTGTTTCTATGATTGCCTTCGTAGCTTCAAATCCGTAAAAACCGAAAGGAGCAATTCCCGTGATCCCTTCATCCGTCACAATTTCGATAGCGCTCGTTCTGAAACTTTGCACCACATGCATCGAATCCATGCCGGGCGATTGGAGCTTGATCATAGCGGTGGGCGCAACACGCAAATCTGAGATTTTCAATTAAGATCGTCCCGAGCCTACCTGAGAAAGTTAAAGGTTTCCGTGAGAAGAAACTAGATCGCAAATTTGGTGGAAGAAAATCAGCATGAATGAAACGTTAGTCCTGTCCGGCTTGTATCGATGGTATCAGAAGTACGTGTTCCAAGATCGCATCCCTGAAGTGGAGAAGAGTTTCGTTAACTTGAACGTTCTTGAGCAACGCTACCGCGAAATATTTAGTTCATTGTCATCAAGCGGATATGATGGAATAGAAGGATTCCTCGAGCTGCCCCTGTTAGGCGAAAAATCTCAGCCATTGAAACACCTATTGGAAGAGTACGATCTGACTATGCCGGTCGCTTACGCAAACAGCGCACTTCACGACTCGAAAATTTCCGAGAAATCAATTGAAACGATCTTGGCACAGGCA
Source organism: Nitrososphaerota archaeon (assembly GCA_027886785.1). The sequence continues at coordinate 4,839 of JAPCJV010000174.1, forward strand.
GGACCGGCGATCGCTTCTGGCGCAAAGTTTCTCGACATCAATCCTGAACCGTCAGAAAACGAAAAATCTGCTAAAGAAATTTCTTGGGAAACAGCATCCATAAACAGCCTCTCAAGAAGACTGAAGGACCTCGGTGCTCTAATTACAATTCATTATCATGATGAAATGATGCGACATGATGCGATGGAGCTCATGTACATTCTTGAAAATACTGATCCTGATCTTGTCAAGCTGACGCTTGATTTTCATTGGGCCTTTCGCGCTGGAATTGATCCTCTTGAACTCCTGGATCGATACTCTTCGAGAGTAGTCGC
>JAPCJV010000175.1 GCA_027886785.1 Nitrososphaerota archaeon
CGTATGCAGGCGTTGATTGAGCATTCACGGATGTTTTTGGAATTAAGACAGGTGATGCGACAACTAAGAGAAAAAGGAAAAGTATCAGAAATTGACGAAAACCCTCACGTAGGTCTTCATTTTTCATCGGTCATTCCTCGTTCCATAGTGTTTGCTCCTAGTCTAGACAGAATCCATTTTACGCGAACGCTTGCACAGATGGAGTCTCAAAACATGGACGAGGCTTAGGCTGCAGTTTGAGCCGGACTGGGCACCTCGGCCTGGGCAGCGTACGCGGTCCTAACGTGGGGTCTCTTTAACAGTGCGGGCGAAGGATAGGGGAGATCAGTAGTTCCGGCGAGCATAAAAATAACGGCGTATACTGTTTGGTAAATTCGGGTAAACACAAAGGGAACATTGGTTTGAGGATCGGCGGAGAGAAGTTTCTCAATCTCGGATTCCTCCCCCGAGATAGTCGCGGTACCTTCTATAACGAATTTCGCTATAGCTGGCTCTGTGTCCATCGTCATCTTAAAATTGAGCACGACATTATCGCTTGATCTGTCCGCTTCTTCCAAATTTGCCCCAAAATCGAATATGACCGGAGTGTTGTGATTAGCCCTGTCATCCAGTTTCTGGACATTCACATTTCTGATTCTTGTGATGACTTCAGTTTGGGATTTTTCGGGCATTATTGATCACGACTAGCGAGCAGTGTCCGAACTATTCCGATCGTATAGTGGACAGTGTTCGTTGTCTCCTCCATCCACTAGGGACTAGTGGCATAATCGTCTCACAATATTTGAATCTTTATTCCGAAATAAAGACTTGTGGATTCAAAATACTAACGCTAAGTCCATAATAACTAAAGTACCATGTACTGAAATAACAAGTCAGTCCTCTCATCGCGAGTGTAGAATATGTCTGAATTTTCCGAAAACGTCGTTCCCGAAAAACCAAAGGAACGGAAGACTCACACTGCCGAGTCTACTGGCGTTAGATTAAACATTACGATCTCAAAAAAGAAACAGGTCGAGAGACCGGAGCTCGTGGAGAAGTATGACGTAGAAAACTATGACCTTATGCAAGGACAGAGCTTTGAGGGCAAACTTAGGGCGTTAATCCCTCGGGGGACTCCAGAGTATCTAGATCACGGTGAAAAATACGTTGAGAGGATCACGAGAGCACTTTATCATTTCAAGCAGTGTGCTCTAATTGGTCCTTCGGGAACCGGTAAGACCCACATTGTATATCTTGTGGCAGAGCTCTCAGGGCTTCCCATATGGGAAATCAACTGTGGGCTGCAGACCTCCGCCTATGATCTCTTTGGGAGATATGTGGGCCTCGGCAAGGAAAATTGGATCGACGGTCAGATTGTCTCCTGGTGCCGATATGGGGGAATACTGTATTTGGACGAGGCTAACATGATGAAGCAGGACGTCGCGACGAGGTTGAATCCGGTGTTGGACACCAGGGGTCACCTTGTTCTAACGGAGAAAGATAACGAAATCATTCCGAGACATCCGACAGGCTACGTTGTGATCAGCATGAATCCGTACTCGGCGGAGTTTGCAGGTACAAAACCCCTGAACGCGGCTTTTAGGCGACGGATGTCCGTCTGGATTGACTTTGACTACCTCAGCGTAGGAAACAAAATAGCTGCAGACGAGATTGCTCTGGTCGAGAAAAAGAGTAAGGTTCCAAAGGACGTGGCAACCGGCATCATTAGAGTGGGTGCGGAGCTGAGACGTCAATACAAGGCAAACGAGATACCTTACGGCCCATCCATTGGCGACTTGGTGAATTGGGCGCTTTTAGTTGCGGATGGAGTGGCTCCTGAAGTCGCCGCGGAAGAAACAGTAATTGCAATGACATCGGACAATGCGGAAGTCCAGGACACGGTGAGGCGTGTGGTTAGAATGATTTTTTCGGGCTCCCGCCAGAAATCCGACGCGTCATCTTCCGCAGAAAAGGTACAGGAAATTGTGGAAGAAAAGCAGTTAGAAGAACCCGCAGCCCCCAAAATCATCGAACGCCCCAAGTATTCAATGCATGCTATGGAAAGTGAAGATTCTGAATTCAATTTCGGGACCAGTGACATCTGATCACTCTAAGATCCTGGCTGTCTTAACGCGGACAGAAATTCCCTGGAGTCACTCACAAGATGAATCCTACTGACTTTGCTTGGAGTTCTCTCCAATCCATAACTGGTCTCCAGCCCAAGGACATCAAGCTTCTAGTGGACGAAATCGAATACCCGACGCTGGGGACAGATGCAGTTGGGTACGTCCTCCACCTGAGCATGCCACTTAGACCTCGCGACAATGTTTACTCCCTTCACGGAATGTACTTCGACAATGACAAGAATGGCAGGTCATCCATGTGGAGGATGTATCGGGCTTCGGTCTATCATTTGTGTCTGCATGCTATTTCCACGGATTACCGAGTTTACAGGAGTATCTCGAAGTATACTCCTTCCACAAACAATTTCATGTTCGCTATTTCGGTAACAGAAGATTATGCGATTCTTGGCCACATGCGATCTAAGTGGCCAGGTTTGCTTCTCGACTGTGCCTATGCGAGTAGGCTCACTGCCCTAAGATTCAAACCTGCGGAAATAGCCGCAGACCCTGGAACATGCCTCGCAGCGAACATCCTCTCGTATTCCTTAATTGGAAAGCCGGTGTATTCTCTGGGAAAAGAACTGAATGAGCAGGCGCTGTCGCTGCATGAGTCTCTTAAGGAGCTTGAGGCCTCCGCTGAGAAATATTATTCCTCCATCGGCCGTAAAAAGGAACAGGAATCCCCCATAATCGGACTGGATTCAAAGAAAATTAATTCTGTCAAGAAAATATTGGATCTTTTTACTGCTCAGTCGTTTTACATGGAGCAAATCCCGGCGCCCCCTTTTGCAGACAATCACGGGCCCAATGATCTTTTTGAAAGCTCGCTTTCCGGCGGAGAGTCTGTGTCCTTCGATTCCATCTTAAAAGAATCCGCCGCGGATTATGGTCTCAATTTGTCCGCGAGTGCCTTGAAGGATTCTGAAAAACAGCTCGAAATTGAAAGCCAGTCCGTGCTCGGGGACTGGGAATATTCGATTTCCGAGATGAAGCGGCTTGCTGACAATTATCGAGTCCTTGACCCAAAAACTCATTTCGAGGATTTTCTTTTCCCCAAGGAGGATTACGCTGAATTTGTCCGAACCAGGGCAAAGCTGATTGGTCCAATACGACTCATTCTCGACCAGCTAAGAAGCGTAAAGTCAAACCTCGATGATACCGTCAAAGAGTCGGGCAACGTAGACATGCCCACTGCAATCCAGGTCATCGCCTCAAAGTCCAGTCGGCGTGATGTATTCTATCAAGAAGAAAACGAGACCAAGAGCGAGGCGTGGGCTATTCTCATCGATTCAAGTAAAAGTTTGGAAACTTTCGCAGAGGACATTCGGGAGTTAGTTGTATGCCTAGCGGAAGTAGCGAAGGATCTCATTCCAAATCCCAACTCGTGGGGTTGCTATTCTTTCAATGAAAACCTCTACATCATCAAGGACTTTTCAGAACTCTACGGGATGAGGACGAAATCTAGGATCGGAGGACTGGGATCGGGGTTGAAAACCTACCTCCCGGATGCCCTAAGGATGGCCGCTAATAAGCTCAAAAATACTCAGGAACAGATCAAGGTTCTCTTGGTTGCCTCTGACGGATTCCCCCTGGGGTATGAAGGAATCGACGAAGATTTGGTAAGTGCTATTCAGCAGATCAACAGGGCAGGGATTCAGCTGATTGGGATGGGAATAGGAAGTTCCTCCATCAAGAAATATTTCAGATCAAACTGTCTCATCTCCAGTCCTTTTGACCTGATGAAATCCTTTGTAAAGATCTACATAGAGCTCGCGGGCTCGTAGATCCTATTTTAGGACAGCGATCCTGAAAGTTTCTGCGTACCAGAACTTTTTCTGATGTTCAACCCGCGCTTCAGTCGAGGGCAGAACATATCTGGGCAAACCATCCTTGAAAACAATTCTGAATCTGCCATTCGCGTCGAATCCTCGAGATGGGAGCTCGGACAAGAGTTTTCTTGCAGCTTCCAGAGCCGGTATTTTTGCCTTGAGGGATTCTAGAACCTTGAAAAGAATGGAGATCTCGTTCGACACCTTTGCGGTGTCAGATCCACCTGCAAGTTTCAAAGTGTGATCCTCTGACTCGAGAGTAATCCACCCTTTTTCCTCACTAGTCTCTTTTTTGCGGTCGTCTTTCTTTTTCCGATCGTCGATTCCCGCGCTGGGATTGGATAACTGCGCACTCATGGAATTTAACCGCGGATCTGAAGATTCCCTTGCAAGGCGTAGCAAGATACCTAGTCGATCTTCGTACCGCTTAATCATCTTGGAGTGAGTATCGACCGACTGGTCCATTATGGCCAGGACTTCGTTCAGATGCTCGAAAGTCAGGATGGAATTGGAAAGCCCGAGTTCCTCCCTCATCCTAGAAATGTCACCGGGAGTCTCTCCTGTTCGAGGAATCGATAGCCGAGCTTCGGAGATTTTTCTCTAAATCGTGAGTAAATTACTGCTTTTCGCCCAGCACGGATTTCATGGCGTCCTGCTGGTTTTGACCGGGTGCAGCTTTGTCCCTCACTTCCACCGTGTTACCTTGGGAATCAGTAGAGGAACCGCTGCCGGTAGTCTGTTTTCCCCCGATCGTTGGTTTGCTCGGAACGAGCGCTGGTACCTTTCTTAGTTCCTTTGCGACCTTCTCAAGAGTCATGACACGGCCGCTCATCTTCTGTCTCTTGTCATTCAGCATGACCTTGATTTCGGGAATTACCTCAAGTAAAATGCGAATCAATACATCGCTTTGGAAAGACTCGAGGGGCCTTGAGATCATAGAGCCTGCATTGTTGAAAACGCACACCATTCCCTGAGGTGTTAACACTACATCGGAAATCGAGGAATCGGTCTTTGAGATCGATTCCGGTTTAATGTGATACGAGAGATTCAAGGGATTGATGATTTGTTTGAGCTGAGTGGAGACTTCGGCCCCGTAGGTCCGCTCCATCTCAATCAATTCAAAGATCTGCTGGGTTTCTTCCTGAAGAGATTTTATTGCAAAGTTAATATCCAGATCACTGCGACTAGCCTGCGCAGCATTTTTTCGTGCAGCA
>JAPCJV010000176.1 GCA_027886785.1 Nitrososphaerota archaeon
GACGGGACGGCGCCCTAACGATCGAGCGAATGATCGCGGCGAACTTAAAGTCGCGTTTTGGAATTCGTTCAATTACTTCTGATAATATCACATCAATCGTTGGCGAGTTGAGAGCATCATCACCCTATCAAAACAAACCAGATCTGAAAAATAAAGGGTAACCCTGTTATTGATCCGTTTCTATGCATGGATCTAAAAGCAAATGACAGTCCTCTACGTTCCCTTCTCACTTGTCGTGCTGGACATCATCGCGATTTTTGCGGTGATTGGAGTGGGATACTATGCTACTAAGATGTTTTACCACATGAGGAGGGGTCGATTGGAAAGGGGATGGCTGCCCATGATCTTTGGAGCTATTTTGGTTGCAGCCGGGTACGTCTTTCTCACTCTCGAAGATTTCTTCCTGGCTTATTCGTTCTTCTACCAAACTTTGGATTATCTGGGTACTGCCATTTGTTCTGTGGGATTGATTGTAATTATGCTTGGCTTAAGGTCCCACTACAAAGCTTGGTCTCTCAAGAAACAATCCCCTTACAGGGTGAGAGACGCGGAAAGAAAACCTCCGTTGGACGATGCAGACTTGAGATAAGAAAGCCTTTTCTCCAACGAGATTTTTCTTTAGTTAATTCTGAGCGAAAAAGAGAGTGAAAATTAGAAAGTGTTCGAGGCAAGCGACTCAGTGAGAATATTAACAACTTTGAAGACCTGGGGAGTTCTTTCTGAGAGGCGAATTAGCGAGCTTTCGAGTCTCTCTCATCGCAGATGCAGCGTGAACCTGCAGAGGCTGACCCAAGATCGGCTTGTAAAGATGGTTGAGAACAAAGGTTCCATGAGAAGTTATCGCATAACTGGTTCTGGATTAGATCACTTGGATAGCTTGAAGCAAAGAAAACAAGCTTAGACAAGAATTGTAAATCTCTCAACTAAGGATATTTTTTACGGCATCTCGTAATCCTGAAATTTTGAGAAGATTATCGAGACTTTGTTCCACGATTTGACTCACCGTTATTAGGAACTCAAATCAAACCGTTTCCAAATCTGATTTCTTCTCAATGCCCTAATTTCCTTCTAGTATCGATTTTCGATACTCAGACTAATATGGCAAGCGAAGGGCGGTATGCTCTAATGACAAAGACCGTAACACGAAAAATGAAAACGCTATACGCTTACTCCCTCGCGGCGTCACTACTTTCATTTTTGTTATTCATCCCAGCGTCTTTCGCAGTTCAAAATTCGATTTCCTTTTCTCCGGCGGTCAATCTGAGTAATGATGCAAACAATGCTCGATTCCCCATGGTCGCAAATTCGGGCAGCAACGTCTACGTAGTTTGGACAGAACAGAGCCATGGAATCTATCTCAGATACAGCTCAGACGGTGGAATTTCCTGGAATCCTTTATTGACTCAATCCGCCATGAGACTCAGTCTCAAAGGCGGAACTGCAAGTTATCCAGTCATCACGGCGAACGGGACCAATGTCTATGTTGCCTGGGCGCAGACCGTTAACACTATTTCACAGATCTATTTTTCCATCAGCACTGATTCCGGGGGGCATTTTTCAAAACCGGTGATACTAGACCTCAACTCGACCCTCGCCGCGCTAACTCCAGTTTTGGCTAGCTGGGGGTCGAATGTGTACCTCGCATGGGCTGCAGGTTCTAGATCCTTTGAGAGAACCAGCAACGACGGCGGTGTTACATGGTCGACCGTTAACCCGCTCGGATCCAGCCACGAACCGCAGTTGGCGGCGTATGGTTCCTACGCTTATTTCATTTCTGACGGGATCTCATATTGGTATAGTTCCGATAATGGTGGTACCTGGCATAAAGTCAATCTAAAGATAGGCCACGCTTCGGAACCGTGGATTGCTGCTTCTGGACCCAACGTGTACGTTACGTGGGAACAGAAAAAGACCAACAAGACCGCCCCGATTTATGGTGAAATCAGCAATGACTACGGAGTGACCTTCACTTCTCCAAAGGTTCTGAGTGGGACAGTGATCAATGATTGGGAACCCCAACTGATCGCATCTGGAAATAACGTATACCTTGCCTTCCGAAGTCTATCGCCCCAGTCTGCCTGGATCACTAGTTCGAGTACTGCAGGCGCGACCTGGAACGCACCAGTTCGTCTAAGCATGACGAACCACCCTACCGGATGGCCTCTGGATGTGGCAGTTTCCGGAAATAACGTCTTCACGATCTTTGGCAGCGCCAATAGCAATGGCGGAACCGTCTGGAATGCGTATGCATCTTATTCAGCGGATGGTGGGACAACTTGGACTTCTCCGCCCGGAATGGACCTGAGCGGAAATTCTGTGGGGGTCGCAGCTTCTGCCTCAGACATCGCTTCGGCTTCCATCATGGCCAATGGTGCTTCTGGCTACGCAGCATGGGAAAGTTCACAGACGGGTATTAACCAAATCTGGTTTGCCGGCTCCTAAATTTCTCAATATTTCGGAAGATTTTTTCTCAAATCTTAAAAGAGCTGGAGACAAGTACGCTGGTCTCCAGCTCCGACTCTCCGAAATTCTAGGATGTCGTAACGACGATGGAAGTTGTAGATGATGTCGATGAAGTACTAGAGGAGCTAGTGCTTGAGGAATTTGAGGTATTCGACGACGCACTTCTTATGGTGGAAATCGTTGATTGAGACGCAGTCGTCGATGAATTTACAGCTGATTTTGATTGCCACGACCGCGGAAAACAAGTGCTTTCGCGCTCACTTACCTAATCACGAAGTTGGAAATCATTTAGAGAATATCAGAAACTGGGGAATTGAACGATCGGTCGTTCTTTCTGAGTCATTTGTTCAATTAGTAGAAAGCAAGAATTATTGACTTGCGCGCACGATTGATTTGTGAGCTTTCTCCCTAAGAAAGCTACAGATCAATCACATTCCGTTTGAATTTTTTGTCGAACTTGTTTGATTACTCAGTACGGCATATACGAATTGTATCGGGGCGAATTGCTCCCCCCGCTTGCGATCGCCCCTAGGGGGGCCCCCCTCCTGCTACTGTAGCTCGTTTCTAATTTCGTCGGAGTTTTTGATTTTAGCATCGTACCAGAAATTTTCGTAGACCAGCGCTTTTTCGTGAGGTAAGCCCATTTTAGTTCCGTCAGGATCCTCAAAGGCTGCAACGCAATCAGAGACCATTACGGGAACAAATCCCCGGAAAAAAGCGTCAGCTGCCGTGTGCTTGTCGCAGCAGTTAGTATGAAGACCCGTGATGAACAATGTATCCCCTGGTTTGAGTCCCAATTTTTTCAGGAGCGCTTCCATCGCCGTCGGTTTACCGCCATTGTCGGTGAAGCCGCTGTACGTTCCCTTTTCCACTTCGAAAAGGAGATCCCCTTTTTTAATTTTCGACATATCGCTCTTCTTCCAGTTCCTCTGGAAAATTCTTAGCTTGTTTTTTTCAGGAAGCAACCCGTCTACGATCTTAGAACCTTCAGTACCTTTCATCGAATGAGGCCCCCACTTGATTAGTTCAAAATCATTCTTGAGATGTCTGTCGGTCGAAAAGATTACTGGAAGTCCTGAATCCAAGAATGTGTGCTGCAGGCTCTTAATTCTGGGGATTAACTCCAGACCTTGCTCTAACGCAAGATTTTGGTTGTAACTTTTCAAAAGAAAATCGTTCGTCATATCGACAATGAGCAACGCGGATTTGAGTCTGTTTTTCTTAGTAGCAGGCAAAGTCAGAATCACTTGAAATTATGGTTTTTCACGCATATTTTCCTTTCCGTTAAAGTTGACTGAACAGGGTCTTGATTTTTTGGTCAATATGAACTTGGATAAGGGGTATTGTGAGGAAAAGAAAAAGGCATGGCGGAATATGAACGATTGCATATTCGAAATCACCAAATGCAAGAGATTCGCTGTGGAGTTTTTTTTTCATTTCTGTCGACGTGGTTTCTTTTTGTTGGAGGAGAAAGCAGTTTCGATATTCGGCAAATTATTTTTTCTTTTGAAAAAATCCAAACTTTTCATGAAATATCATGTGGAGAACTATACTAGCGTTTAGGGCAATGCTGCATATCCAAGCATAGTTATTATTTAACAAAGGATTTTCGAAGAAGCTTTAAGATATCGAATAAGTGGGATTGCACTAAATTTCTGGGAGGATCATCCTCAATACACGGCTGAAACTAGATCAATTGTTCTACGTTCGATACATCGATTTTTTTGGCCTTGAGGAATTTTGTTTCCCGAAGCGGAAAAATCTCGCTAACGCAATAGCCAAAGTTTTTAAGCGCGTTTAATCCCCGGCGGTGTGTCCTTAGCTTTTCATCAAAAAAGTGAACCATATGTCTTCTGAAGCTTCAAACAATTTGCCGACTTTTAGAGAGACGATAGTTCTGTACATCATTCGTGAAAACTACGCAATCACCGGTTATCGAATTCGCAAGACGTACATTCAATCCACCGGGAAAGAAATGAGTTTTGGAACTCTCGTTCCAATGCTGCATAGATTTGAAAAGGAAGGTCTTGCTGTTAAGGAGAGGGAAAGTGATGATGCCCCCCTAGCTTATAATTGGCATCTTACCCCGCTTGGGATCGAAAAACTGGAAGAACTACTTACAATACTTGACAAAATGCTGAAGAGACAAGCTCCGCAACCGCAACAATCCGAGATTCAGCAGCAACGATCGACTACACTAACCTGATACTTAGTTGAAGCCGACCCTATGCAGGGTTGGGCTGCGAAAATGGTTTGAAAAGGCTAGATTTTCTTCTATTCTAGGCTTTCTTCTCTTCGAGAATCCACGGCGATTTTCAGGATGTCTTCACGAATATAGCTCGAAAGCTCGCTTCAGTTCTGAAGCGTGAAGCGCCCAATCACATGTAAGGCACAGAAATTTCTTGTGGTCCGAGCAGTAAGTAACGTCCTCATCGTCACCACATTTTTCGCAGAAGCTAAAGTCTACCATACTGATCTTTGCTGGGCGTCTCTCAGCTTAAAGTATAGAAAATGCTATGATTTTAACCCTTTGATTGTGTGTTAGGACAATTTAGGTCAGAGCCTTCATTTTACGATTCTTGGCTTCCTTTTTCTAACAAAAGACAGTCCCGGAGCACATTTTTTTGTTTCCTGAAAGTTTTTTGGTGATCGATTGA
>JAPCJV010000177.1 GCA_027886785.1 Nitrososphaerota archaeon
CCAAAATGACTCGTTCAAAGAATTCATCATTCCAGAAAATGGCTCCGTTCCCGCTTCTCTCGCGATGGACCTCAATGGCAAAATCTGGTTTTCAGATCAATCGGGTGCAGGAAGCGTTTGGAGCTTTAATCCAGTAACCAAAATCTTCGCTCAGTACAAGACCCTGACTCCCAAGTCTAATCCTTTATTCGTCTTGATCGACGATAGTAACAATGTATGGTTCACAGAGACGACGCAAAACAAGCTTGGAGAACTGCGCTATCCAAACTATAACATAAGTGAGTTCGAGCTCCCTTCTTCAAGTTCGGGACCAGTTGAGCTGGCTTTTGGTCTAAACCAATCCACTATTTGGATAACGGAAACCTTCACCGGCAAAATAGCAAGTTTCAGCGTAACATCTCATTCGTTTAACGAGTTTTCGCCACCGTCTGCAGATTATCTGAAATCTCCCGTGGGAATTGTCTCCGATAGCGATGGAAATGTGTGGGTGTCGGAACATGGAGGGAGCGCCGTTGTGGAACTTGTCCCAACAAACTCGACTTTCAAAAAATATCCGACGTCGATTCCATCCCCGTCGGTCTACCCTGTTTCCGCAGTCGCCACAATCGCTCTCGATTCTCACCAGAGATTATGGTTCGTGGAGCATTTTTCAAACAGGGTGGGACGACTCGATCCCAAATCGAACGTGCTTGAAGAGTTTCAGATTCCGACCTCCCAACCTGCATACTCGGTTTTGAATACCCTGGACAGACAAGGGAATTTTTGGTTCACAGAATTTAGTTCGAATCAAATAGCCGAGGTAGCTGGCAACATATCATCCCCACTCATGACATCTTTAGAGCTTGACCCCCAGTCTCAGATCACTGCAGGAAAAACTATTACTTCTCGATTCCTCGTTACTAACAATCTTTCCACTTCCCTTGTAGTTCGTTTGAACACAACGAGTTCCTTTACAGCTACCGGTCTAACGAACTCCCAAGAGGTCTTCCTAAATTCGACTGTTCTAACTATACCAGCAGGAGGAACACAGATCGTGAGTGCGAGCATTACTCCAGACTCCTCCCTCGCCTCCGGTATCTACTCTGTGGGGATCATTGCCTCGGCCGAAAATGTCTCGACCATAGGGATCGCTTTCCTTTCCGTGCAGGGGCAATTTTCGGCGGTAAATTGGATCAGCTCAAATTACCAGGTAATATCAATTGCAATCATCGTTCTTCTGGGACTGTTGTATTTCGGGTTTTTTAGAAGAAAAGCTAGAAAAAAGGTGGCATAGTTAGGGCATGAAAAGTGAATCCATTCACCGCATTAAGATAGGGCTATCTTTTCGCCAGTTTTTTTCTACTGGTATTGCCGTAATCGCGCTATTCGTTTTGATTTCCCGAGCGCTTCATGAGATTAATGTTTTCACCTTCAACGACTTGTTGTTGAAGGTAGAAGCGAAATGCCCGGGACTGCCCTTCGGAGGTTCTTCGAACGGCCCGGATTACATCGATCTAGCAATTGATGGAAGTTTAGCAGTCGTCGCAGCGGTGTTTATCGCGTTGACGATTAGGGATCTGAGACGTAGACGCAGATTAGGTCCAGGCGGATCGGAATCTTCTGAACAGGAAGGGGGAGACGAATTGTGACTACAGGATTGCAAGGGAAACGCAATCTCAAGTTCGAAGGAATGAGGATTTCATTTCTTGCTGTAGTTGCAACCGTCTTCCTCGGAGGACTAGCCGATTGGGTATACTTGAACAGCCAAGAAACTTCGATTCCCCTTGCCAACACATTTGTCGAGTATTTGACGAGCTACGTCTCGGCGATTGTTATAGCCGGTATTGAAATTGCTGCGGCTTATTATTTCACAAGAAAGTATGACCTTGGTAAGACGAAGAGGCTATTCCTGATATCAGTGCTCGCAGGAACTTTGGGCTTTTTCGCGTACATTATTGGAGAAGTTGTTGCCGGTTTGGGAAGTCTTGGGACCACTCAAGCTTCGATATTGCAGGTGATCTATTTTGAGATCATTCCCAATGATCTTGATTACGGAAACGCACTAATTATTTTCATCAGCATTTTCAGTGCGATGTTAGTGATTGGAGTGCTGTTCAAGATAAACCCAGTAAGTTATCGCAAGAGTTCCATTCCGAATAAAACAGGATTTGTGGGAGGACTGTGGGTGTCGACGGTTACGACCATCGCGGCGTTGGTGTGCTGCGGGCCGCTTCCGGGTGCGATTGCGCTTCTCACGCAAATCCCCGTGCTTTACTTTACAACGCTGATTAATTTTCAGTCCGTACTCGTACTTGTGAGCGTTCCACCTCTCCTAATCGCGATAATTGTGGCCGATTGGAGAGCGAAGAAAGGATGCTCCTTGAGATAGAAGACATCTAAGAAGACACTCGGTTCGATGATCAAGAAACGGTATAGTTCTTGTAAACCAATGGATAACTCTGGATCAATTTCATATTGAGATTAAGGACATTTACGTAAGGACTACCGAAGATCCAAAACGTTCCCTCCTGGTTTTGATTAATAATCTGATCAAGTAAAGGGATTCCAATTCCCGTCGCATTGCTGATTCCTGCTGCCTGGGAATACGCGTCCGGGAGGGTGATATCCGGATCTACTCCAGAGGCTGAATTATTTCCCCTCCCGTGGAAGAAGACCGGCTGGGTGAAATTATTGTCGATCAAAGTAGATCCGATAATTCTGCCATTGAATCTGACGAGATCACCGTTTGCCTGATTGGGAAATGCTGCCTGAGCGATTCCCGTGATCAATAGCGGAAAGAAGAGACCGCAGATCAACAATGAAATTATGGCGATTCCGACAAGCGGCCGATAGGATCGATGGACCACATTGCCCTCCCTGCCTTTTGATTCTTGGCCGCTCATTTTCTTACACTTATTTCTGCCAAGAAGTCAAACATGAAACACAGTCGTAAGGAAAATGTCAATCAACTTGATACCCACGAACGGCACGACGACTCCTCCGATACCATAGACAAACGCATTCTTGAGGAAAATCGTCATGGTATCTGAGGGCTTGAAGGCCACACCCCGCATCGCGAGAGGAATTAGCAGAGGAATTATGATTGCGTTGAAAATCAGTGCAGAAAGAACTGCACTGTGCACCCCCAGCTGAAGAATATTTAGGGCATTGAGTTCCGGTAGCGCGGCAAACATTACAGGCACTATAGCGAAGTATTTCGCAACATCATTTGCAATGCTAAAGGTGGTGATGGCTCCACGGGTCATCAGCAGTTGCTTTCCGAGCAACACTACGTCGATAATCTTGGCGGGATTGGATTCCAAGTCAACCATATTAGCTGCTTCTTTTGCGGCTTGGGTACCGGAATTCATCGCAAGTCCCACATCGGCAACCGCGAGTGCTGGAGCATCGTTTGTACCGTCCCCGATCATGGCCACAATTCTTGATTCTTCCTGCTCCCGCAGTACAATTTCGTGTTTGTCTTCCGGTTTCGCCTGCGGCACGAATTCGTCTATCCCCACTTCTTTAGCAATACTCTTTGCAGTGAGCGGCTGGTCTCCTGTGATCATCACGGGGCGGATTCCCATTGCCTTTACTGAAAGGATCTTTTCCTTGATGTCCGGCTTTAGCACATCCCGGAGTCTGATAAGCCCAATAATTCTGCGGTTTCTGGCAATAGCGATCGCAGTGTCCCCTGCGCTAGAAATGGTGTCAATCAAGCTTTGAAAATTATCAGGCATCGAGAGGGCAATTTTGCGAATAGAATCAGGAGCCCCCTTGACGATCTCAATGGCATCGCTATCAGATTTCCCGGAGGCATCCACACCATAGTCAACAAACTCCGCCAATGCTTCATCAGCGTATTTTCTCCGGTACCTGCCTCTACCCTCACTTCCCACCTTGGGCAACATGAAGCTCGAACCAGTTCTGAGTTTCACCCCGCTTGTCCTTGTCGTGGCGGAAAACTCGTAGACTTCAGCTAAATCCAGTTCATTGATCTCTCTTGGAATGAACCCTCTTTCATACGCAAGACGGATGATGCTTCTCCCTTCGGGAGTATCGTCATGCCAGGACGAAAGGAAAGCTGCTTCTCCAACATCTTTTTCCGTAAAGCCTTCGAATGGGATGAATTCAATCGCCTGCCTGTTGCCCACGGTAATCGTTCCAGTCTTATCAAGGAGTATTGTATCAGTGTCTCCCGCAGTTTCAATTGCCCGCCCTGATTTCGCTATTATTTTCCGAGCGTATAATCTGGAAATTCCCGATAACCCGATTGCTGGCAACAACGCTCCGATGGTCGTGGGAAGGAGACATACATAAAGCGCAATGAGCACTGATAAGTCGCTTCCGAGGTGGATTGCGACTGTGAAACCTAGCAGTCCAGCTACAATTATAGTAAAGATTGCTGTTAATCCGATGAGTACGATTGTAACAGCCCTTTCGTTGGGAGTCTTCGGACGCTTTGCAGACTCTACGAGTTTTATCATCTGATTGATGTAGGTCTCTCCCGGATTAACGCTCACCTTGGCAGATAGGGCGTCGCTGATAATCTTCGAACCTCCTATGAGCTGATCGCCCGGCGCTTTTCTTACGGGAGTGGACTCTCCTGTCATAAGCGACTCGTCGAGCATAGCGATTCCCTCTGTAACATCGGCGTCGATCGGAACTATGTCCCCCTTTTCGAGGGAGATCAGATCCCCCTTTCGGAGATTAGTTGATACAACCAAGACTATGCTCTTGGTATTATCGGCGCTGTAGACGATTTTCTTGCTCGTTACTTCGGTTTCGAGGGTCCTCAAACTGTTTGCAGTGATCCTAGCTTGGGTTTCGGCAAGTGAATCTGAAAGAGTGCTGAACCACACGGTGATGAGAAGAATAATGGCGATTTCTACATAGAAAATTCTCTCATTGGAGAAAGCGACTGGATAGAACCCCTGCGGATAAATCGCCATAGCCGCGACTATGAAAAATGTTATTTCGACAATGAGCATGACAGGATTTGACAAGAGCGAGACAGGACTGAGGCGCACAATCGAGTCGGTGAGTACTTTTGGAGAAAAGATAAGAGAAGAAAATTTCCGGGTCTCAACTTTCTCGGAGGGAGTTTGTTTGGAAGTTTTAGGATTGCTC
>JAPCJV010000178.1 GCA_027886785.1 Nitrososphaerota archaeon
AAGGTAGCAAACCAGATCCGATTTACCAAAGTGGCTAACGTCATCCGCGGAGCAGGAGAGGTAGACCCCGTAGGGGAGATCCGCTTGCATGTCAGCGATGAAAAGTTGGCGGAGCGCCAATGCGATGTCAAAGATATCATGGCAGCTATCGAATCGCCGAAAAGGGAAATCAGCTATGATGAAAAGAAAAACATCATCACGATCAAGATTGACGTGGATTTCGCTTCCCTCCACATCCACAGGAACAAGATTCTGAACCAGAAGGTGAAAGGGATTCCTGGAATTGACAGAGTAACTGTGGTAAAAGAGGGAGAGGAATGGAAGATTCAAACCTCTGGCTCGAATCTGCAAAAAGTTAGAGCAATCGAAGGAGTGGACAAGACGCGGACCACCACCAACAACATTTTTGAGGTCTACCAAACCTTGGGAATCGAGGCGGCTCGGGCGAATCTCGTAAAAGAGATCATCAGCACCTTGGAAGAGCAGGGCCTGGAAGTCGACATCCGGCACATCTACTTGGTTGCAGACCTCATGACGAGCAAGGGCTTTTTGCAGCAGATTGGACGGCATGGAGTCGCGGGAACTAAGACGAGCGTTTTGGCAAGGGCCGCATTTGAAATCACGGTGCCTACACTTGCGGAAGCAGCGGTGCGTGGAGAAACCGAAGATTTGAGGGGAGTCACAGAGAACGTCATCGTCGGTCTTCCCATACCGGTCGGAACGGGCATGATTGACGTTTTCATGCGCGGAGTCTAGGAGCTAAATCAGCAATGTCGGCGAATCTCGAACTGGAAAAGCAACTGAAGCTCGCTAAAAGGACCGGCTCTTATCTTGTCGGTCGTCGGGAAGTGCAGAGTGGCATTAAAGGGTCAAAGCTTTTGGTGTGGTCCGCCTCTGCAAACGTTCCTCAGACGATCTTGGATGAAAGCAGGAATCTTTCAATACCCTCCATCAAATTCAGCGGCAATCCTGTCGAATTAGGGCGAGCTTGCGGCATTCCCTTCCGGGTATCTGTGATTGCGATCAAAAGTCCTGGGGATGCTGACCTTACTGGATTCACCAAATCTGCCGATTACATTACAGTGATTTCGGGTGTCCGCTCGCTTTCTTTGCCGAAACCAAGGCCTTCACCATCCGAACCGGAAATGTCCAGGGACGCGAAAGCAAAGCCCAAGAAAGAACCAAAGAAAAAGGAAGAAGAGAAGGCTCCAGCGAAAAATTCACGGAAATCCGAGGAAAAGGAAACTGAAGCTCCTAAATCCAAAGAGAAAAAATCCAAGACCGTGAAAAAGAGCGCGGATGACGCAGATACCAAACCAAAGAAAGCAAGAAAGAAAAAAACTGCAGACGAAACTGACGAAGCAGAGGAATGACCTCCCGGATTAGATCAGCCGGTTTATGGATAGCATCGTTTAAATCACTCACTAAAGTCTCCGCTCCCCACCTGCGTTATTTTTTTCAGGGCGTACGTGTTCAAAGCAATTTGCCAGAAAAGATCAAACTTACTTCAGAAGAACTGGGATTGATGTCCGTGTTTCAAAATATTTCCCGAGCGAATGCGCGAGATTGTGTCATCGACACCAAAGTGGGGAGAGTGATCTTCGTCGTGAGTAAGGGAGAGATGGGCCTTGCGATTGGCAAAGCCGGGGAAACGATCAAGAAAGTGCAGAAGGCGATTGGAAAGCAGGTCGAGCTCGTGGAATGGTCGGATGACGCGAAACAGTTCATACTGAATTCGCTAAACCCGGAGTACGTCTCGGAAATTAGGATGAACGAAAAGGCGGATGGCAGCATGAGCGCCACTGTGGTCGTTGAGGAAAAGAAAAAAGGTGCGATCCTGGGAAAGGGCGGGCGCAATGCGGAAAAGGCGAGGCTGCTTGCGAAACGCTATTTTTCCGTAGATACAATTCAAATCGTTACGCCTCAGCAGTAACCGAAAACTCTGGTATACGTTTTTATAAGATTCAGAGAGTGTGATGTGTACTTTGAGCAAGTCAAAGTCTCCCAATGGTGAGTTTGCCGCACGAAAGCAAGCTCAGAAAAGACAGCGACTGCGCTGGTCCGACAAATATTACAAACGTCGGATGCTCATGCTGGACAAAAAGGCAGACCCGCTAGAGGGTGCTCCTCAGGCCAGAGGGATCGTGCTGGAAAAGATCGGAGTCGAGTCCAAGCAGCCCAACTCGGCCATCAGGAAATGTGTGCGGGTGCAACTGGTCAAGAACGGCAAGCAAGTGACTGCTTTTCTCCCTGGAGACGGAGCTTTGAATTTCATTGATGAGCACGACGAAGTCGCAATTCAGGGAATCGGCGGTTCCACAGGTGGCGCGATGGGAGACATTCCGGGAGTCCGGTTTGAAGTTTACAAAGTAAATGATGTTTCACTGAACGAGCTGGTCTATGGTAGAAAGGAGAAACCGCGGAGGTAGAACTGTTGCCCGAACCGAAATTGTTGCTTTTTGAAAAGTGGGACGTCGCAGGGATCAAGGTCGAAGACCAGGGTCTGCAGAGGGCGATTTCGCTGAAACCTTCGATCGCAGTCACCTCCATGGGCAGACATGAGCATAAGAAATTCGGGAAGCTCGACGTCAACATTGTAGAAAGGATTGCAAATAACATAATGCACTTTGGCAAGAAAAATGCAAAGAACGCTGGACGGATGGGAGGAAAGAAGCAAAGAGCTCTAAAAGTGGTAGCTTCGACCTTGGATATTATTTCTCTAAAGACCGGTCAAAATCCGATCGAAGTAATCGTTAGGGCGGTGGAGAATTCCTCGCCGAACGAAGATACGACTCGTATTGCGTACGGAGGTGTAGTGTATCACGTGGCGGTGGATATTGCTCCGAGCAGGAGAGTGGATTTAGCGTTGCGCTTCATCTCTGAGGGTTTGAGGGAAGCCGCTTTTTCGTCCACGCGAAGTGTGGAAGAAATTTTGGCGGATGAGATTATCCAGGCAGCGAGGAACGACACCAACAGCTTTGCCATAAAAAAGAAAAACGAACAAGAAAGAATCGCAATGTCGTCCCGGTAAATTTTTTCTTAAAAATTTCCGGAAATCCAGAAAGAGTTAAAAGGACTAAACGCGTAAAACTGCTTTACTTAAGGTGAATTATGAAAAATGGCAGAAAAGCCCCACCTAAATCTCATTGTCACGGGACACGTCGACCACGGCAAGTCCACTACAATGGGTCATTTTTTGTTCGACATGGGCACTGTTGATCAGCGAACCATCGACGAATTTGCAAAGGAATCAGAAAAGACTGGAAAGGGGGATACTTTCAAGTATGCGTGGGTCATGGACAGTTTGAAGGATGAGCGAGAGAGAGGAGTTACGATCGATCTTGCTTTCCAGAAATTTGAGACTCCAAAGTATACTTTCACACTGATTGACGCGCCGGGCCACCGCGATTTTATCAAGAACATGATTACGGGAGCTTCCGAAGCTGACTGCGCCGTCATTCTCGTTTCGGGCAAACCAGGCGAAACTGAAGTAGGGATCGGCTCCGGAGGGCAGACAAGGGAACACGCATTCCTCCTGAAGACCCTAGGGGTGAATCAGGTAGTGTGCGCCATCAACAAGATGGACGATCCGATCATCGCATGGAAGGAATCAAGGTATAACGAAGTAAAGGGTGAGATGGAAAAGCTCCTGAAAACTGTAGGATTCAAGGTGGACAAAATCCGCTTCATCCCGGTTTCAGGTTGGCTGGGTGACAACCTTGTAAAGAAGAGCACCAACATGCCCTGGTACAAGGGGCCCACTCTCAAGGAAGCTCTGGATGAGTTTGAACAACCACCAAAGCCCACTGACAAGCCGCTTCGAATGCCTCTCCAGGATGTCTATTCCATAACCGGAGTGGGTACGGTTCCCGTAGGAAGAATCGAAACCGGAAAGATGAAAGTGGGAGACCAGGTAATCGTCATGCCCGAAGGCTTGACGGGAGAAATCAAAACGATCGAGTCCCACCACGTGCAGATGCAGGAAGCACTTTCCGGAGATAACATCGGAGTGAATCTCAGGGGCATCGGCAAGGGAGAAATCAAGAGGGGCTCAGTGCTTGGTCCTGTAAACAATCCACCGACGATCGCAAGGGCCTTTAGGGCGCAGATCATCGTAGTCCACCACCCGACTGCAATTGCTGCGGGGTATACGCCGGTGCTTCATGCTCACACCGCCCAGGTGGCCGCCACGATTACGGAAATCGAATCGAAGCTGGATCCGAGAACGGGTCAACCTACAGAGGAAAAACCAAAGTCGATCAAGACAGGAGACTCTGCAATAGTAATCATAAAGCCACTTAGAGCGCTGTGCATCGAGACCTTCAAGGACTTTCCCGAGCTGGGAAGGTTTGCCCTAAGAGACATGGGTACCACAATCGCCGCGGGCGTTGTCCGAGAAGTCACTGAGAAGGGCACTGCTGAAAAAGACAAGCTCGTCGCAAAAGCGTAGTCAATCCACAGGACACATACTTCAGTGTCCTGAATCCTTTTCTTACTCTCTAGTTATCATTTCTCGGACTACAGCCATCCACGCATCCCTGACGTTTTCTGGATTGTATCCGCCCCCGCCCATGGCTAACAATCTGCCCCCACAGATTTCATGGGAAAGCTCATGCAATCTTTTTGCTGCGTAGCCATGCGCTTCGGCAGAATATTCAAGATGAGCGATCGGATCCGACTTTAATCCATCGGCCCCACACTGCAGAAAAATGAATTCGGGTTTGAACTGCCGCACGAAGATCTCGATTTTGTCGAACGCCTCTACGAAATTAGAATCTCCGGAACCGGGATTCAAGGGAAGATTTAGCTTCGTCCCTTTCGCCTTTCCTTCACCGGTCTCATACGCAAATCCGGTCCCGGGGTAAAGATATCTCCCGTCTTCATGGATATCCCCGATGATCACGCGCTCATCAGATTCAAATCCGTAAAACACGCCGTCGCCGTGGTGCGTTACGATAGATCTACATAAGCTACTATAAATAATCGAGATACTGAGTGTGCTACAATTCCTGTTGAAAAGCTACAGATTCGTCCGCCAGGTAACAGAAGCGGAAGTATGGAGCGCCCGATCGGGACGGGGAAAGGGGCGTCTTTGCC
>JAPCJV010000179.1 GCA_027886785.1 Nitrososphaerota archaeon
AGCGCATCCTGGGCAAAATGATGGCTGACGCCAGCTAATCTACTTCAAATTCGAGTTTAGAACCTTAGTCTGCCGTTTTTCTCGGTTCGTTATCGGGGAATCTTTTTTTCTATTCCGAAGTCCATCATTTCCCCAATGATTTACAGATTCTCTGACAGTCTAACGCAAAAACAGGTGCAGGAACTTGCGTCCCGACTGGAAAATAGAAAAATCACGGGATTTGAATACGACAAGCAGGGCGAGGACAATTATTTCGTCCTCAGGTTTGATGACGAGACCAAGCTGACGATTTTTTACGAAGCTGGAAAGGGAAGTCTCATTCTCGGCGAGGGCTTTCCCTAATTCGCCGCGACCTTGAGCTCCTCGCTCAAGACCAGATCGTATTGGTTCACCATACCGATGGCTTTCCCGTTTCGAGTGATGAGCAGCCTGCGAAACCCCTTCTCCTGCATAAGCTCAATCGCGTCCTTCACTGGCGTATCCTCCGAGACGGAGACCAGAGGGGAAGACATTATTTTTCGGAGCATCACGTGAGCGGCGGGCAGATCCTCCGCCACGATCTTGTAGAGCATGTCCCTCTCGGTAACTATTCCCACCGGTTGACCCTCCTGCGTGACAAAGACGCTCCCCGTTTTTTTGTCGCGCATAAGTCTCGCCGCGTCCCAGGCCGAGGAGTTGATATCGATCGTCAACAGTTCCCGGGAGGTGAACTTGCCCACAGGCTCTTCTAACGGACTTTTGGCGTCGGTCCAGTCAATCCAGAAAGATACGCGGGCGTTGCAGCGAGTGCAGATCTCAGGCGGCACTTCTGCGTCGTATATTTCGCCGCATCGGTAACATTTCCACTTTGGCAAACTATGCTCCAAGAAAGGCTAGGTGGAAATTAATGTTTGCTGTAGAAAGCCCTCTTAACCTCTGTCAGATCCCCATATTGTCAGGCTGAGTTTCCGGTTTGATGTTTTCGTACTCCACGATCATTTCATTGTTAAGCATCCTTCTCTGCACCTCTGAAAGTAATTCTTCGAGCTCTTCCTCCGTGGACTTTTTTTCATCAAGGAGAGCTCGCTTCTCTT
The DNA here is from genome assembly GCA_027886785.1 of Nitrososphaerota archaeon. Next base: position 1,074 of record JAPCJV010000179.1, read on the forward strand.
CTTCAGATAAACTGACGTTCACGTTGTGGCCGCCGTAATTTCCTCCGAAGGCTACTCCTTCAAAGTTGAATTTCTGTTCTCCCTTTTGGGGATCCTTCAAAGTGAAAAATCCCTTCATCCTGTAGGACGAACCCAAGCCCTCCAGCCAAGTTATGTGAACTTCTTCGAGCTCTTGTACCAACAAGAAAAATTGTTTCAGCCCGGAGAAAACAACTCGGGGGCTCTTTTATGAGTATACGAACTCTCGCAGAATTTCTATAGAGGAACGATTGTTCGTGATGAAAAAATTACGTTATGAATCGTTCTGTTGCAGTTTCTAACCCGAACCCAAAACCTTAATGCAAGATCTTCGAAGAAAAATTCTCTGGGGCAGAATCCGAGACCACTGTCCCGATAGATGTACTTTATTTTGGCAAAACGAGTTGCCCTCATTCGGGGGGACGGGACAGGACCAGAGCTTGTAGAGGCTATGCTGAAGGTTCTGAAAGCAACCGGCACTACCACTGAATTTGTCACCTGTGACGCCGGCTTGGAGTGGTGGGAAAAACATCATGGCCCCACATTGATCCCAGAGGAGACATGGAAGATTTTGGATTCCGCGGTGGCCTGCTTCAAAGGACCAACGACGACTCCTTGGACTCCAGGTTCTCCTAGAAGTGTTGCCGTGAGTATCCGACAAAAGTACAATTTGTATGCTAATGTTCGACCGATCAGGACTTTCAAAGGCCATGTATCCCCGCTGGGGGAGGTGGACTTCGTTTGCGTCAGAGAGGCTACAGAAGGGATGTACAGTGGAATCGAGTACAAACTCACTGCTGATGTCGCAATCGGGATCAGAAAAATTACAAGACAGGCAAGCGAAAAGGTCGCAGAATATTCTTTCAAAGAAGCGGAAAGCCGCAGATGGAAAACAGTCTATGTCGTACACAAAGCCAATATCTTGAAGGAGACTGACGGTTTGTTCCTTGAAGCCGTGAGAGGCATTGCGAGCAGATATCCGAAGATAAAATTGGAAGAGTATTTCATAGATAATTTTTCGCAGCAGTTAGTGAAAAATCCCCAGGCCTTTAACGAAACCGTGATCTTGAGCACTAACTTATTCATGGATATCCTATCTGAAGAAGCCTCCGGCTTGATTGGGAGCATTGGCACTGTATACTCTGCGAACTTTGGGGACAGTTATGCAATGTTTGAACCAGCCCATGGTAGTTCTCCAAAATACAAGGGGATGGACAAAGTGGATCCGGTGGCAACGATCTTGTCTGGCGCGTGGCTCTTGAGCCACATCGGGGAAAAAGAACAGTCAAGGGCAGTGTTTGATGCCACTGAACAAGTAATCGCTGAAAACAAGGTGGTCACCTACGATCTGGGAGGCACTGCGAGCACGTCCCAAATGGCGGAGGCGATTGCACAAAAAGTCGCTACTGCGCTCAAGTAAAATAATCGTAATTTACTTTTCGCGCTCCTTCGATTTCCTCTCCGAACTTTGTAACGTTGAGAAATTTCATATCGGTGGTTTCTGAGATCAGGAATTCCAGAGATCTCTTTCCCCATGCCATCTTGATATTTCTCCTTTGATTCGAAATGCTGGAGTAGCGATTTACTGAGTATTCTCCTTCGACGCTTCCAAAGTCCATCCCGGATAGGACGATGGTCGACGGTCTGAAACTGGCTGCAATGTAGCAAGCTCGATCTCCATCGGTGAACCCGCCAAAATTCAGGATCGGAAAGCGCGGTTCCACCTGTGTTGTCCCCAGCGTATTTTTTCCAAGATCGGGTACAATTTTCTTTACAAGGTCCATGTTGTCTCCGTGGGCATGAGCGAAAACAAAACCTGTTTCACTGTTTTCTTTTAGAGCATTCTCTGAGGAGCTGTCCAGGTCTGATACCAGAAAAGTGGAACCCAGATCTCTTTCCGCAAGCGCATCTACGGCTCCATCTGCGGAAATAAGTACGGAATTTCTCCGTTTCAGAAAGGAGCTAAGGCCAGTTAGATCTGATGAAAGGGAGGGGCCCGCCCCGAAAATCACCGCGACCTTTCTTTCCATGCTGAATCTTAATTCGTCGACGGGTACTGCGTCAGATCGAGCTTCTAATATCTCCCACAAAATGTTCCTGCTCAGGATGTCCCGCGCTTTGTCCAGTCCAAGCTCAGCACTGATCGGATCGTAATACTTTCCCATCCATTGACTCCCCAAGGATTGGGATAGCTTCCACATTGACATCAGATACGCTTAATCCGCCAAAATAAGCAAGACGCATTCCACACTTGCCTGACGAACAAATTACCGGAAAATTGGGGCAATTGGAGCTTGGAGATAGATTTCCCGTCCGCGTCATGGGCGCGATCAATCTAACTGCGAACTCCTTCTACGGGGGTTCGGTTCACCTTTCAGTCGAGGAGGTGGTCCAGACCGCCCTCAAGATGGAAACGGAAGGCGCGGATATCATCGACTTGGGAGCGCGATCCACAGCCCCCTACCGTACTTCAGAAATATCGATCGAGATGGAGGAGCGGCTTCTAACAGAAGCAATCCACGCACTCTCTGGAAAGTTGGATGTCCCGCTCTCGGTAGATACTACTCGCCTTGTGCCCGCGGTAGCAGCGTTCCGCCTCGGGGTGCGAATCTTGAATGACGTTTACGGACTCACCCAGGAAGGTGCATCAGAACTTGCAAGTTTGGTTTCAACAAGCGCGGGCTCGATGGTTTTGACCGCCCACGAAATGAGGTCATCTACTGATCCAATTCAGCCGATCGAGAGGATCTCACATTGTCTCCAAAAAGGCCTAGAATTGGTGGCAAGATCGGGAATTCCTAAGGAAAGAATTTGCATTGATCCTGGAATCGGTTTTTTCAGCGACAGCAGGTTGTCCAACGTTGAATGGAACTGCAATGTCCTGTCCGAATTACAAAAGCTCCGGACTTTTGGCCTGCCGATTTGTATTGGGCTATCCCGCAAAAAATTTCTCGGAACAATTCTGGGAGACCTGCCCCCGGAGTCGCGTCTGGTCGGATCTCTGTCAGCCACCGGCATTGCAGTTTACAACGGAGCTCATTTGATAAGGACCCACGACATCAAAGAAACTGTCGAAGCAGTGAAGGTAGCTCAAGCCATTCGAGAAAAAGGTTTAATGGCCGGAATGCATCAAGGATCTAACTGAATAGTTTGCCCAAGAACGATCCTCCGAACGAGGACGAAGTAAAGAGGGCCGCCGAGATGCGGGAATGGGTGGAGGAGAGGATCGGTGAGCTGGAGATGGAGCTTTCCCGGCTGCGAGACATGCAAACGATCGTGGATTCGATTTTGAGGAGGACCAGTTTTGTCCCTGCGACGGAGCTTAGAGCTCCTGCTTCCAGAAATTCGGAGACCAATCGATCTCAGGAAGGTTCTTCTACGGAATCCGGAGCAAAATCGCAATTGCAGGCTCCAGTACCAAAGCCCGCCGAAGAAGCTAGGCAACTCCGAAGGTCCAAAGACGGAATGCTGATTGCCACTGCATTCGTCACCAATTCCAAGATTGTAGTCGTTCCCAGCAGCGACGTAAAGTTACCTCAGACGATTCCTCCATTTCAGACGTTTTTCGTCAATCGCATTTTGAAAGGGTATGAGGCGAAAGATCAGGAACTGGCGTCTGCTGGAAAACTTTCTTCATCAGAGGCGATGAAATTTACGATCGAGGAAGCTGAGGGAAACATCAGCAAAGTTACTGTGGACAACTATCGTGATAAAGCTCGATTGAACGAGATTCTGAGCACGGTCAACTGGGCATTTATCAGAATGCTCGAAAAGAAGTAATCTCGCTCAAGCTTCTGGGACTTTACTAAAGCTTTATAGCGCAAAAACAAGGATACAATTTCGGCAAGGGAGAAATGAGAGTACCTTGCCAGCCGATTCTTACTCGAAACTTGTTAACGCTAGAGGCGTCTATACTTTCCGGGATTTTGTACTTCTGCCCGGAAGAAGCGATATCGAACCTTCCAACGTGGATTTAGGCGTTCACCTGACATCCAATGTCAGA
>JAPCJV010000018.1 GCA_027886785.1 Nitrososphaerota archaeon
GCCTACGATCGACATGCTCCCTACTTCGGGAGTGTTCCCGCTGGGAGCGACGTTGGATCATGTAGGAATTCTCACCAAGACTATGGAAGACCTAATAGATGCGTTTAGAGCGATCGCTCGTCCGGATCCAAAGCCTCAACGCGTCGCGCGTTCTGAAAGAAAACTTGGAACGATCGGGATTCCCGGGGATTATTTCTTTGAAGGATGCGATAAGACCGTCTCCCGAAACTTTAGACGCGCCATCGAAAAAATTGCAAACTCGGGACAGTTCAAGATACAAGAGAACATCAACATCCCCGATCATCAAAGAATCTCCCGAATCCGGAGATCGATTCAGGTCAAGGAAGCTTCGTGGTTTTATGAGGAGCTTGCGACCAATCCGAAGAAAAGAGAACTAGTCGGCAAAGACGTGCTCAGTTTTTTTGACGCGGGCCTCAAGACGGGAATGATGGAATACATGGTGTCCTCTGTTGAAAGAGTGCGCTTTATCGCGAGGATGGTCAAAGTCTTTGAGTCCATCGATTTCCTCGCTATGCCTACGTGTTTGACTCTGCCCCCGAAGCTGGATGAAATCCTCGGGAAAGAGGCAGGGGCAATAAGGAACAAGCTTGTCAGAAATACCGAAGCCTACACCCTCTGTGGGTTTCCCCCACTCAGCATGCCTACACACAAACAGGGATCCAACGAACTACCTACCGCCAATGAAATATCTGGAAGTTCCAAGAAAGATCTGGAAGTACTCGAAGCAGGTCGGGAGATCTGGAATTTCCTACACGGTTAGGTACCGAAAGCTCGAATCCTCAGGCTCTTTCAGAAATAATTTTTTGAACTGGCGACTCAGCTGTGTGAAATATGACCCTGTTTGAGGACGGGCAAAGAAACCTTCTGCGTATGATGTTTCCCGATCGGATCGATGAGTACTCTGAACTTTTGGAGTCCTTTGGGTATTTTGTAGAAAAGGAGATTTTACCCACTGCGGTATCGATCGACAAGAATTCCACTTTCCCCAAAGACAACCTGGACAAGATCTTCCGGCAGGGCTTCACGAACATTCCGTACCCCGAAAGTCTCGGGGGCCTCGGGTTACCCTATCCTGTTTATGTTGCCTGCATGGAACTGGTCGCGAGGGCCTGCGCGAGTACCGCGATCTCGCTAGCGATCCATGGAACCGTCTGCGACGGATTGTACCAGTTTGGGAGCAAAGTACAACACGAAAAATATCTGCGCCCAGTTATCCTCGGGGAAAAATTGGCAGCATTTTCGCTCACTGAAGCAGATGCCGGGAGCGACGCACGGGCGATGAAGACCACGGCCGATTTGAAAGATGGAGAGTGGCACATCAACGGCAGCAAGATGTACATCACCAACTCCGGGAGGGCGGATTATTATTTTGTGTTCGCAAAGACCACCAAGGGATTTGCGGCCTTCATTGTTCCGAAAGAAGCGAAAGGCTTCTCTCACGGAGCCAACATTCCAAAAATGGGACTGCGCGGCTCCAGCCTGATGGGGTTGAATTTCGAAGATGTAGTAGTTCCCGAAGAAAATTTGGTGGGAGTGGACGGCGAGGGCTTTGAGTATGCCAAGAAATTGCTCCAGTCGGGGCGCATCACCATCGCCGCCCTAAGTGTGGGAATCGCTCAGACCGCTATGATCAAGTCCGTAAATTATTCTAAGGAGAGAAAGGCGTTCGGACAACCCATTTCAGAATTTCAAATGACCCGATCCAAAATTGCAGACATGGCGACGGAAATCAGCGCAGCTCGGGCGATGACGTATCATGCCGGATATCTAAAAAATTCCAAAGCTGAGTACTCTGTCGAGGCATGCGAAGCAAAATTGTTCGCGACAGAAATGGCTTTGAAAGTATGCAATGAAGCGATCCAGATTCACGGAGGGTACGGCTACACTGACGAAGCTGATGTGCACCGCCACTGGCGCGATGCAAAACTGATGACGATTGGAGAGGGTACCTCAGAGATCATGAAAGTAATAATTGCGAATTCGCTATTCGGCCAATAGCTCCTTGGGATACCGTCTTTATACGCTTCCTCAGTTCGAGGGCACTACTAACTAGATTGAAACTGTTCTCGATTTTGGTGATCATAGTCGTCGTGGCCTCGTTAGGTCTCGGGACGGCTCTGGGGCTCTTCATAAAAACGAGCCAGGATTCCGATCAGGTTTACTCCTTTTCCGCCTCTGCCATTGAGACTCCCACGCCTATTCAATGCGGGACAATCCCGCAGAATTTCACGAAATGGTTGATCGTCAATAAAGATGGAAACAGAACTGGGATGGGATTCCAGTCGGTTACGGCGTTCGACACCGGACTGCAGAGCAGCGCCTACCTTCCGCTGAATCAGACCGCACTCGCGCAATACAAAGTTACGAACTCCGCCTTCGAGACGACCACGGTGCCCCCGCCTCGTACTTCGACACCGGTGACGTAATCTCCGCAACAGTAACGTATACAATCTCACCCTTCGAGCCGCAAACTCAAGCTCTGACAGGGATCCCGATCATCGAACAGAAGATCTCTTGTTAGTTAAGCTCGCTGGCGATCAGTTCCGCGACGTCTCGTACTTCCAATTTGGTACCCGTCACCTTGGTCGAATCTTCAAACATGGAAAGGCAGAACGGGCATTCCGTCGCAAGCGTTCCCGCGCCTGTGCCGGCGGCTTCTTCCGTGCGGATGCTGGCGATCGTTTTTTTCTGCGGGATCTTGTACCAGTAATTGGATCCGCCCGCACCGCAACAGAAGGTCTTTTCCTTGCACCGGTGCATCTCTCTCACGTCCATTTGGGCGGCTACCAGAATTTTCCGGGGCTCTTCGAAGATGCTGTTGTATCTGACGGCGTAACACGCGTCGTGCAGCGTGACGGAGAGATCTTTTAACTTCTTTTCCGAAACCTGTAGCTTACCCTTCTCGATCAGATCGGAAATCAGCTGGGTGTGGTGAATCACCTCGTACTTCCCCCCGAGGACGGGGTACTCATTCTTGATCGTGTTGAAGCAGTGCGGGCAGGTCGTGACTATTTTCTTGACGCCGTAGCCATTTAGTTTGTCTATGTTCTGGAGTGCTAGCTCCTGAAAACGGCCTTCCTCCCCCAGTCGACGGGCCGGATCGCCATTGCAGAGCTCCTCACTTCCGAGGATCGAAAAAGACAAGCCCGCATGCTTCATGATCTTCGCAAGAGCTTTTGCGACGTTCTGGGCTCTCTGGTCAAAGGAAGCTACGCACCCGACCCAGTAGAGGTACTCCGCGTCCTTGTTATCGGATGTATTTTGAATTCCCGGGACGTCTGCGGTCCAATTTGCCCGGTTCGAATTACTTAATCCGTACGGATTTTGATGTGCCGCCAGATTTGATAAGAGGGTGTTTTGACTCGGATCCAGTCTGTTGGAAGACACGATCGTGCGCCGCAGATCCTCGATAAAATCTACTTGATTGATCTCCACTGGACATTCGTAAACGCAAGCCGCGCAAGTGACGCAGGAATACATTTCCCCGTCCCGAATCGTTCCAGTTGAGAAGAGATCCCCTTCCGGAGAAGCTTTTCCTCTGTGATCTTGGTAGAACCGATTTTTCAAATCCTGCACGACGAGCCTCGGAGAAAGGTCTCTCCCCGCGGCGTTCGCAGGGCAGGCAGCTTCACACCTCCCACAGTTCGTACATGCGTCAAGCATGACCCGCTGATCCCACTTCAAATCGGCACTGGTTCTGATTCCAATCGTCAGGTCGGGGACAAAATCGGGATTCGTTTCCTGCTGCTTCATCAGCTCCGCCAGATTAAACGGAGTCGTCATTTTCCCGAGCGGCCTCTCGTTGTCGGTGAGCATCATGTTGATGATCGCATTGGGAACGTGGAAGAATTTCGTGTAAGGTATGGAGGCAATTAGGGCGAAGGCCACAATGGCGTGAATCCACCATAGAGCTTGATAGATAGAGGTCCAGGACGGAAACTCCGTTGCATTGGGCCCGGCGCCGAGCGCGGAAAGCAAATTCGCAAAGATCGATCCGATGGGAGAAAAGTACGCCCACGGAACCGGAATCAGAGCGAGGCGCAAACCTTCTTGCACGAAGCCAGAAAGTCCCATGTATAGCATTCCAGCGAGAAGAAATCGATCCGCCCGGTCCTCTCCCATGAAGAAGGGTTTGAAGGAAAGCCTCCTTGCAAGAGCTAGAACTACTGCAATCACAAAGCCGAGTCCAAAGAGGTCGAGCGCTGTCTTGTATCCTAGGTAAAAATCGCCTTGAAGCAGGACGATCCCCGCGGGCCTAAGCAGATCAAAATCAATCCCCACCAGAATCGTTCCGATGGTGAGCGCCGTGATGCCGTAAAACATCCAGGAATGCATTATTCCGCCATACCTCCGCTGCAGAATTTTTTTCTGCCCTAAACCGTCTACGAGAATCCTCTTTCCGTTTTTGATAAGCCGGGGCAAGTTCTGGAAAATTTCTTTCCGGCCAATCTTGTACAGAGTGTACTTCCGGTATACTCCGTAAATGAACACCACCAGCACGACCGCGAAAAGACTGTAAAGAAAAGTGGGGGTGTCCGCGGGAAGCAGGGGATACTTTAGCCTGCATACTTCCGTCGGAAGGCAGGTGTCTAGACTGCTGAGCGATAGAATCGAAATAGGGAGCAAGCCGGGTTTTCTGTTCCCCTTGCAAGTACTGATTGATTAATGCTTACTCCAAAAAGAGGCTGTCATCGCCCTAACTGCGCTTTCAGAGCTTTGGTGACCTCGGGTACTACGGTATAGAGATCCCCCACGACCCCGTAATCACATTCCTGGAAAATTGGGGCGTTTTTGTCAGAATTAATTGCAACGACCAGTTTGGATTCTCTCATTCCAGTTAGGTGCTGGATTTGCCCGGAGATTCCCACTGCGATGTAGAGTTTGGGCTTGACCGTGGTCCCTGAGAGACCGACTTGTCGATCCTCCGGCAGCCATCCCAGATCCGAAGTCAATGGTCTGGAAGCGCCCACAACGGCGTTCAGGACTTTTGCCAATTCTTCGAGAAGAGCGAGGTCTTCTTTTTTCTTGAACCCTCTTCCGGCCGAGACTATGATTTCCGCATCTTTGATGTTGACCTGGCCTTTTTGCTTCTCCTTCTTCCCCACAAAGCTCGTCCTTGAAGGCCTGGGATGGAAATTCTCGATCTTAACTATGTTAGGAGAAGCGCTGCCCGAGGCTCGTTCGTATGCCCTCAGTGGAATTGTGGCAATTGCCTTTCCCTTTGAAGCCACCGTCGCAATCGCATTTCCTCCCCAGACAAGCCTTTCGGCAGTCAGATCGCTTCCATTGAGCTCGGGGTTCATGGCGTCAGTGATATATCCGATTTTCAGTCGAGCCGCAAGTCTGGGAGCGATTTCCTTCCCTCGTTTGGTCGAGCTCAAGAAAATAAAATCCGGAGTAGCCCGGTTGGACACCAGCTCGAGCGCATCCACCGTCGGAGTGGGAAGTAGGTTTGATAATGCTTCGTGTGTTAATTGATAGATGGCCGAGACTCCGCTGACAGATAGTTTCTTCGTCTGCTCCGAAAGATCTCCGGAACCCAGAACTGCTAGGGATACTTCCCTCCCTAGTTTTGCACCCAGTGAAACGAGCTCCAACGCAGAGTCCAAGGAATCGGAGTAAACTAGAAGGCCAGGCAGCTTACTTCACCACTCCTTCTTTGAGAAGCGCCTCTGCGAGCTTCTTTCCCACTTCGTCGGATTTCCCTTCGAAGATGACCTTCTTCCTCGCCGACTTTGGAACGTCCAGAGATTTGACTTCGACCCTTGATCCTCCTTTTCCGATCATAGACGGATCCAGAGCCAAGCTTTGCGCGTTCCATTCCAGGAGTTCCTTTTTTCCCGCACTCATGATCTGAATCAACGTGGGAAATCGGGGCTGATTGATCTCCCGTGAGACCGTTATCAGGGCAGGGAGCTCACACTCCACGGTTTCAATCCCTTCGTCCAAGGAACGATCTACCGTAAGCTTTTTTCCGGATACCGTTATTTTTGAAGCGTAAGTCAGCTGCGGTAGCTCAAGATTTTCGGCGAGGGCCGGTCCAACTATTCCTGTGTAAGAGTCAGTAGTGCCCGTCGCAGTAAGAATAATATCAAATTTTCCAAGTTTCTTGATCGCCTGCGCCAGCACATACGCCGTGGCGAGCGCGTCTTCGTCCTGGAGTAATGGATCCGCGATTAATCTGGCTCGGTCACATCCCATCGCAAGAGCTTCCTTTGTGCTCTTTTTGGCGTCCGGAGGGCCCACGCTTACCGCCGTGATCGTACCGCCATATTTCTCCTTGAGTCTCACCGCCTCTTCAATCGCGTTTTTGTCGTCGTCGCTGATCTTGGTCTTTGCTCCTTCGAAATTGATCTTGTTGTTGGTCCGATCGATTCGAAGCTCAGTTTCATCGATCACATGTTTGAAACAGACTATGATCTCCAAAGGGGAAGCGGGTGCTTGCTGTGCCAATTCCGTCAACAAGACAAATCCAGACAATTTATGCAGTTCTTACTAGCTCGGAATCTAAGAAACTGTAAGAAGGTTTTGTATTTTCGACGGAATTTGCAAAGCCCTTTCAAATTGTTTACAAAAAATTAGATTTCTTTCCGATTCAGTAGGGCCTCCCCCTACATGCGTTGGGGGGGAGGGGGCCCCCTAGGAGGGATCGCATGCGGAGGGAAGGAATCGCTGAACTCGTGGATCCTAGCTCTGTTGAATTTTTCCAGCTAGAGGCGTATCCTGAAAGCCCCACAGGTTGAGCCTAGAGCTCTGCTAATTTGCGAGTGTTGTCAGGAATAAGCTTCGTATTCGGGTCCAAGCAACTTAATCGCAATCTTCTGCTCCAGGATCTGATCTGTTCCCTCGTAAATTCGGCATGCCCTAGTGTCCACCAAGTGCCTTGCGGGCCGGTTTTCGAAGGAGAACCCGTTGGCACCAAAAACCTGCAGAGCTCGATCGGCGGCGCGGAAGGAAGCTCCCGCGGCCCAGTACTTTGCCTTAGCGATCCACCAGTCTGCTTCCGATCTCAGATCTGAGTTTTCAGGCCTCTCATCAGATCGCATCTTCATCACGGCCGCCTTGTACGTTAGCATCCGTGCTGTTTCCAGATCCGTAGAAATCTTGGTGATCTCTCGCTGCACCAGCTGGTGCTTCCCGATTTTTTTCCTGTGCTGGATTCTCTCTCGCGCGTACCTAAGTGCTTCATCCAGGCAATCCTGGGCGACTCCCACGCAACCCGCGGCGACGGAAAGCCTTCCGCTCATCAATGCAGAATAGGCAACGCTCAACCCTTTTCCGACGGGGCCCAGCATATTGCTCTTCGGAATCCGGCAGTTGGAAAAATAAAGCAGACCCGTGTCAGAGGTGGGCAGCCCTAACTTGTTTTTTATGGGTTCTGCGCTAAATCCCTCGAAATCTCTTTCCACCAGAAAAGCGCACATCCCTTCCGATTTTCCTTTTGGGAACGCGAATACAACGAGAAGGTCTGCAATGGATCCATTGGAGATCCAGGCCTTCTGTCCGTTGAGAATGTACTCGCCGTCTCCCATTTCAAAATTCGACTTCATCGAGGCCGGATCCGAGCCTGCAGTGGGCTCCGTCAGCCCAAAGCCCATAACCATTTTTCCGGTCGTTGTCTGGGGCAGGTATTGCTGTTTTTGTTCCTCAGTTCCCCACTTTTGCAGTGTTAGTTGACCAAGAGAAACGTGCCCGGAAAAAAAAGTCCTGATTCCCGTGCCCTCTCGTCCCACACGTTCCAGAACTAGCGCATAGGTCAGGGCATCCGCTCCCTGTCCCTCTCCGTACGCCTTGGAAACGGGAAGGCCTAGGAGATGAGCCTCTTTGAACACAGGCAAGACCTGATCGTTGAAGCGACGCTCCAGGTAACACTTGTCCTCGACGGAGCGGATCTTTTTGCAGGCCTCATCCGCGACTTCTAAAATCAACTTTTGCTCGTCGGATACTTCGAAATTCATCGGAGCTTCCCGCTGTTTTGCACGCCCAAAAGCCTTTTTCTATCCGGCAATCGGTGGGATATCAAAATTGCCGCGGCAAGCTGTGGATTCTCAAAAAAGAGTGCGAAAAATATTTGAGCAGATTGATCTAGCGAGCGAAAATCCCCCTGACGCTCTGATCCTTGCGAATGGGGTCGAGCCTCATTTAGACGCTTCCTTCTTTTATGTGACGGGTTTCCCGTACGGCCTCTTCGAGAGTTCATATCTACTCGCGCAGAGAAATGGAAAAATCTCTCTCGTCACAACTCCCCTCGAAGAACCGATCGCAAATGCCTTCGCGAAGGGCATAGAGATACTCACAGTGTCCGAAAATGAGGAGGCAGGATCTGTACTCCGATCTGTAGGAAACGGAATAAACTCTCTTGCTCTAAATTCTCCAGAACTCAATTACAAATCCTATCTTGACATCAAGTCTGCTCTAAAAAATGCAAAACTGGTTGACGCTTCTGACGCATTTGAAGCCGCTCGACTGATCAAAGATGATTCGGAAATCGAGGCGATTCAGCATGCCTGCGACATTGCTTCAGATGTGTACAAGAAGATCACCAGGATTCTTTCCGAAGGCGTGACCGAGAGCGAAGTCGCTGGAAAGATTGCCTTTGAGATGCAAAAGGCCGGTGGGACAGGAGTGGCTTTTGACTCGATAGTTGCCTTTGGAAAAAACAGCGCGGAACCCCACTATTCCGCCGGGCAAGCTGAACTGAAAACCGGACAATTCGTATTGTGCGACTATGGGACGAAATACCGAAGATACTGTTCAGACATTACTCGAACTCTGGTTTATGGTAAGGCGTCATCGAAACAGAAACGGATGTACCAAATAATCAAAGATGCACTGGAACTAGGAACAAAATTGTGCGTCCCCGAAAACACCGGGGCTTTCGTGCATTCGAAGGTGGCATCTCTGATTGATTTTACCGAGTACAAGGGGAGATTCATACATTCGACCGGTCATTCGCTCGGGCTTTCAGTGCACGATGGACCGGGGCTTTCCACTCGGTTCAAGAAAAAATTGCAGCCAGGGATGGTCATGACTGTAGAGCCCGGGATGTACGTTCCTGGCTACGGGGGAGTGAGGATTGAGGACGATGTCCTGATTACCAAGGGAAAGCCCAAAGTCCTTACCTCGGCTCCCAGAGAGCTCATCGAAGCCTGATCAATCGTTCTTAAGATGCAAATACTTTACGGCATTTCCTCGATCGGCCTCGGGCACGGCAGGAGGAGCCTTGCGATCGCTGAAAGTTTGAGGAAATCGTGGAAAGATGCGAAAATCGAATGGGTCACTTCAGAACCGGTAATATCTTTTCTGGAACAGAACGGAGAGCGGGTACTGCCCGTATCTAGAAAGTTTCAATCCTTGAGTACTGTCATGGAGAGGGGGGTTATCTCAGGACAGCTGCAAGACATGTCGCGAGTCGCCAGAGCTTCATCCAAAATTGCAAAAGAAAATTACTTTTTACTAAAAGAGTACTTGAAGGATTATGATGTTCTAATTCAAGATGAGTTTTCAGAGACGATGTTTGCGTTCATGTGGGATTCAAGAGCTCAGCTCCCGCCCTTTCGGGTTCTAATTACAGACTATGTCCAGTTGCAATCTCGCAGCAGCTTCAATCTGTTAAGTAGGATCACGATCTGGTACACCAATCGAATGCTCGGGAAAGCATTCGATATGAATTCTCTTAGAATTTATGCAGATGACCTTGATTCAATCCCAGATCTTCTGAGGAGTAAGATCGGCAGAACGTTTGAGATTGTTGGGCCCATTATCCCGAGTCCTCCAGCCGAGTCGAAAGCTAAACTGAAGGAAGATCTTATTGCAGAGTTTTGGGGCAATAATGACGTATCAAAGAAGCTTCTTGTGATCTCCGTCGGAGGAACGTCGATCGGAAAAATCCTAATAGATTTTGTTTTCGCGAACATTGATGAAATCTCTCGGAAGCTCGAATGCTTAGTATTGATTCTCCTGGGGCCGCGAGTCGAAAAATCAGCTTACAATTTTTCTGGTCAAGAAGCACTAAGATTTGTACCCTTTACTCCTGATGCCCTCAGATTTTTCAAAGCTGCCGACTGTGTTGTTACCCAGGCCGGGGCTTCCACGTTGAACGAGGTAGCTTCCCTAGGAACGCCCTGCGTGGTAGTCCCTATCGAAAATCACTTTGAGCAAGAAGCCAACGCAGAGAGATTTTCTGAAAAATACGGATTTCCTCGATTGAGCTACGGAGCGCTCAATGCAACCATATTTGTAGAATCTGTGGAAAAATCCTTGATGAAGGCATATGTTCCTTCAAACCCAACACATGGTGCAGAGAAGGCCGCCTCGCTGATTACTCAATTAATTTCGTAGACTCGAACCTCAGATGAACAATAGTCGATTAATGGAGAGGCTGGTTGCCGAGATAAGAGAGTGCAAACTCTGCAGACTATGGGAAGGAAGAACGAATGCCGTACCGGGTTCAGGAATTATTGGAAATCCTGATGTAGTTTTCGTTGGCGAGGGTCCAGGCAAGAAAGAGGATCTGGTAGGAAAGCCATTCGTGGGAAGGGCGGGAAAACTTCTGGACGAGCTTCTCGCTAACGCAGGGCTGAAACGAGATGAAGTCTATATTACAAATATCGTAAAGTGTAGACCTCCCAAGAATAGAAAGCCCAAACCCGAAGAAGTACAGACCTGCACTTCCCTTTATCTGGAAAAACAGCTGCAGATCTTAAAGCCGAAATTGGTCTGCACGCTCGGTGCAACTGCTCTGGAATACTTTACGGGGGAGACAAAAATGGGAGAGAATCACGGCAAGGTACAACGAGGAAAGAAAACAGAGATCCCGGTTCTGCCGACTTACCATCCTGCGTTTATTTTTCGAAATCGCGCGTTGAAAGAGGTGCTTCAGGAGGATCTCAATAAGATTCCCGGTATTGTACATTCTTTAAAGAACGAAAAGTCGAATTAGACGTCGCCCTAACTATTTTTTCTTTGGAGATTTTTTTCGCTTCTTAGATTTGGGAGAACGCGTGTGCTTTGGATGCGTTTCATCAGCTGAAGTTTTTTCTCGATTTTTCTTGACAGCGTCGTAGATGAAATCGACTATCGTTTTGAGGGAGGTTCCCGGTCCAAAATTTCCAATGATTCCATGCCTTTCTAATTTCGGTTTGTCTGTATCGGGAATGATGCCTCCGCCGACGACGACAATGTCTCTCGCGCCTTTTTCTTTCATGAATCGCACAACCTTGGGAAACGCTGTCATGTGCGCCCCGTTCAACAAACTCAAAGCCACCACATCCACGTCCTCGTCCATGGCCATTTGCGCGACCTGTTCCGGAGTCGGCAACAGACCGGAGTAGATTACTTCCATCCCCGCATCTCGAAAAGCCCTCGACAGGACGAGAGCGCCTCTGTCGTGGCCGTCCAACCCCGGTTTCGCAACGAGGATCCGGATTTTTCTCTGAGACCTAGTTTCGCTAACTGGATTTTCGAGCGCTTGGCGCGACAACTTTTCAGAACCCAGTTTCAGGATACGGATATTTGGGCGTTGTTGATTTCCTAGACTAAGACTGGTTCTTTCCAGCCGCCGAATACCTTACGACCGACGTCCATTATTTCCTGCAAAGTTGCGTAGGATTTCACTGCTTCGAGCATCGGCGGGATGGAATTTGCCTTTTCATCCTCGAAGGCTTTTCTCAGATTTTCCAGAGCCTTCTTCACTCTCGCTTCGTCGCGCTTTCTCTTCAGCCCCCTCAGTTTGGAGGCCGCTTTCTTACCCAGGGATCTGTTTACCTTGAGGTAGTCTATCGGTTTTTCCTCTTTTACCGCATACTTGTTCACCCCGACGACATATCTCTTGCCCGACTCCATTTGCTGAGTCTTGACATAGGCCGTGTTTGCTATTTCCCGCTGGATGTAGCCCTGCTTGATCGCTTCCAGAACGCCGCCTAGTTGGTCGATTTTTTCAAAGTACCTGTACGCTTGCTCCTCCATTTCGTTTGTCAGACTTTCCAGATAGTACGAACCGCCAAGTGGATCGACGACATCCGCTACCCCGGTTTCCTCCAAAAGGATCTGTTGGGTTCTGAGTGCGATTGTAACTGCATCTTCAGTCGGTAGGGCCCAAGCTTCATCGTAGGAGTTCGTGTGCAGCGATTGGGTGCCCCCCAGGATCGCTGCGAGAGCTTCGATAGCCGTCCGGATTATGTTATTGAGGGGTTGCTGCCAAGTGAGTGAGACC
>JAPCJV010000180.1 GCA_027886785.1 Nitrososphaerota archaeon
CCTAAAGAGAACGAACTTTTCAGAGATCTGCCTAGTCAGCATCGATAGCTTTGCTTGCTCGATGGAGCAGTTTGGCGCTGTCCAGGGAGGCACTCTTTACGTCGTACAGCATGGACTCCCACTCTTCTTTTTTGGAAAGTGAATTCGATACATGTATGGAATCCACGAGAGTCTCAGCTTTCAGGTAAATAACTTGGTGTTTGCTAATAGATTCGTGAATTAAGTCATCTGCCAATCGGGGAGAAAATCTCTCCAACTCTCAACACCCCAGAAAAAAATAGGATGTCCAACTAATTAGGCGTTAGTCCGGAATCTACTAGTAAAAGGAGTTATTGCTGAAACAGAACTCTATAACATGCTTCCAAAAAATATTGCCTGAATGACGGGTGTGGATGCTTACAAATAAGATCATCTTATTATTGAAGATGTGTTCCTACCTAAGCGGTCTGAGTCAAGGCGTGTTTTTCTCTGACTATATTGATAGTCCTCCAGATGCCGAATATGATTAGAAACAAACCTCCTCCAAATGATCCTATGCTAACCATCGAGTTTGATACAGATGCGATCGAGAGTGCCGCGTAAACGAGTCGATTCCTCCTCCAATTCCTATAATGATAAGCCGCACTATTGCTTCGGCCTTATCGTTAATAGTTGGGTCTCGATCCTTGCTTAATTTCGTGTCCTTGTACTTTCGAGTTAGGCGCTTTGGCTTCGGTTGGGTTGCAGCCATCAATTTGGGGTTTGAAGGTCCAATATAGAATGCTGAAAGCTGTCACTGTCAGGAACGAGGCAAAGACAGTCAGGTATTGGGTGAAATCTATCCTGCCAGGGCCTATTAGGGCGGCGACTACAATAAAAAGAAATCCCGCCACGGGCAGGCCAATAGAGGCCCTTTTCACACATCACCTGATCCGGACGATATGTTATCTAACATAACAAATGGATTCACAAATCTGTATTTTCGATCCACTATTGGAAGATTCCCGCGGTCAGTCCGATCCGCCGTCAGTATCGTGACTGACCACACAGCTTGGTGAAGTTGAAGTTAGGGTGCATATGAGTCTCACCTGTGCGTCGTTGGATGCAACTATGCGGAGCACATACTTTGTTCCGGGCACAGTTGAAGGAATCAGCAAGTGTGCAGAGTGGTCCCCGAAGGAAAAACCTCCGGAATAGCCGAAGTTTAGGCACTGGTTTGAGTTCATAATGATCGGTAGAATTTGGTCATCCCTTCTGATATCTCCGTCATTTCGCAAGGTCATATGGCGAGGGGCGCAGCCTATGTAAGTCGTCGTCGCGGTCACGGTAGTCTGGGGTGCACCCGGAACGAATAATACTTCTCGAGGACCGTCGTAACAGTCGCCTTCTTCTTTGCTCTGAGAAGAGCTTTCCTCGGAGATGGTTGTAGTCGTGATCTGGCACACTGTTGAAAAATCTCCACGAATTCCAAAGATGGCGAGCTTCTCGGGAAGGTTCCCCGTATTAGTTACTTGAAGGGTAAGATCCACGGTGGTGCCGGAAACTGATAATGCCAGCAGGTTCGCAGAAATCGATCCCTTGTCGTGGTCCAATTCTTTGTGATCCTCGTCGCTCAGTGCATGTGTGAATCCTAAAACTTGATCCTGGTTGGAAATTTCCGACTTCGGCTTGAATATCCCTTGGGACGAAGGAACTAATTGATACCCGCCGGAAGCATTGATAATTATGGGATTCAGATCCATCAACAGCACGTTGGTTCCTCCTGGAACGACTAAGTTCGGCAGCGCGACAACGAACGAATTTCCTCCAGTCGCAAGAGTTACCGTCGAGGTAGTTCCATTGACAATTACCTCAATCTTCGATACAACAAACGAAGCAGCAGTTAACTGCCCTCCTACCGGAAGGTCCGCGGATTCGAGAGTCCTGGAAACATTTTGGAGATTCAAAAGATTCAGTATTGCACTACCCATAGCAGGGATCACTTTGATTACATTATTCGTGACGCCACTGCTATCTGAGATCGAAAGGTCGATTTCGGTATAGCTGAGCGTTAGCTCAGTCGTACCCTTTGGCACGATTGGAGGATCTGTCAATTGCAGAATTACATGTGATTTAGGTCCTGACATAAGCGCAGAGGTATTTTGTTTGGCAAATCCATCCGTCAAAAGGTAAATTGCAGATACAGCAAAGCCTCCAGTTATGACAATCGTCAGTATAGCGCTAAGTATGATCTCTTTCCGGAATCTCTCGATTGGTTGCATAACTTGATCAAACTGCCCCCGAAATTTTGAATTAGAAAACTAGGAGGAAATATTTGATTCTATTTTTTAGAACCCGCCAAAAACTCGAATTCCGGGCTTAGAAAGTGCAAAAGTGTGAAAGATATACAGAAGTGGAATAAATCTAGTTACGCTATGAAATCTGTGTTCGCGACTTTGGATCGCGAAGATCTCGAGAAGAAAAGAAATCCCAGAAGCTATCGGACTTTGGTCAATACGGTATGCAAGCCCGCCACTTTCCTGATTCTCTTCCTATCAAACTGAAATTTACTTTGCCATCACCTGCTTTGCGATTTCTTTTTCTCTCAAGTCTTGGGAAGGTGATTTCGCAATTGACTCCAAAAGTCTCGACCGAAATGAAACGTAAGCATTGATGAACTCATCCATAGTTTTTCTCGACGAACCAAAAGCTGCCCAGTCTTCGGGTTCTAGACCGCCAGTCTCTACCGGTACAGAGATTCCGATCTTATTCAATTCATTTGCAAGGGTAGAAGTGAGTTCGTAAGCTTTCCGAAATTCCGGTATGTCCATTAATCTCTTCAGAATCGCTGGATCGGGCTCATCTGCTATCGAATTCTCGAAAGCTGAAAGTCTGAAATCACTTTCCCGAGACCTTTGCAAGACTTTCAGTTGATGATCCGGGAACTCCGTATTAGTGAGGTTCGAGACGCGCTTGTCCGCTAGTACGAGATACGTATCCTCGGCCCTTCTCTTCGAAGCAGGCAACAGATCTAAAGCTCCGATCACTCGCGTTGCGTCATTTTCTGATAGATCGAACTCTTCTTTTACGTACTGAATCAGCTTGGGCTTCGCTTCTGGTCTAAATAAAAGCTGGAATACCCTTCGAGTTACGTAGATCCCGGACATTCGTATGTCGGATTCCATTTGTTTCAAGAGAGTGGATAGGTTCTGTCCTATAGCTTCAACGAACCATTGATCGGCCAAAGACTTCAGATATTTTTTGCTGCACAGAATATTGATCTTTTGTGCTAGCAAAGTTGCCGATGTATTCTTTACGTCATCGAGGGCACCCGCCTTTCGCGCTAACTCCATAATCCGCGATTCTTTGTCCGGGGCTTTTTCCAAAGCCGAACTCAAAAGGAAGCCAGCTTGACTTTCGCGCAGATGATCTTCCAATCGGCCTTCCATATTGGTCATGTATATCGTAGTAATCGGAATCCCTGCTTTCACGGCAGTAGCGAGTCCGCAGAAGGCGATGAGCGACATTTTAGCCTCTTGAGACACCGTAAATGTCACCGTGTTGTTTGTTCCTATTCCTTTCCCGTCTAGCCTCTCGGTTAAACCAACGGCTTCCGGCGTGCAAGTGGAAACTTTGAAAACAATATTGGGCCTTGTTTTTGTCGAGCGAGTTCCCGGAGCCAGGTGGGAGTCATATCCCTCCAAAATCTCCTGCAAAATAGTGTAGAATTTTAGGGCATCTTTTGTACTCTCTTCTATGTTTCCAGCCTTGCGCGGGTTGAGCTGAATGCTTACCATTCCATCTTTGAAATTGGAAAGCAACGCTATGGGTCGAAAGTCCAAGATGTTCGGCAAAAGCGAGGTTACAGTTCCATAGATTGCGATTTCGTCCGCATATTCTTCGGGACTATTCTTCCATTCCGGATGAGATGCCGCAACCACTTCAAAGGACTTCCAAAGATCGGCGATCTCGTCAAACGCCCTCGCTGCGATTACGGGATTGCTCGACACTTGAACAGCTCCAAGATGCCTTGCCCATCTTAGTCCCGTGGCAGAATCATTTCCGAACTTGCTCAGCCCTCCATCCACAATGCGATAATAGATGTTATTTTGAATCGCCACCCCGGAAGCTTGGATGAAGCTCTTAGCTAGGTCGCGTTGGTCAAGCGCACTTTCGATCTCTTCCGCCATCTTTGCGATCATCCCTTTCCCGCTCAAGACCATTTTCATTCCTCCGAGCATGGAATCGAGGACAGCCCGTAACGATTTACCAGAATCCACCCGTTCCCAACGTTGCAGAATCGTACTGATCTTACTAACTACCATTGCGGTCTCCTCGTCGGAGAAACCGGCGCGTTTTCGTTCCATCCCGAGAAAATTTAGCGCAAGCTCAAGCAGGGCCTCAATACATCGCCCACGAGTCATTGCGTTAATTTCCTGAAAGGCTAAATCCAATTGATCAATCGAATTTTCAACTATTGAAACCACTCTCCCCTGATTTTCTTTTCTCAATATTGTATCAGCAGCAACGTGGGCGTACCCCGCTAGAGCGAGCTTTGCTAAATGCTGAGACGGATTAGCGTCGGCAAGGGGTGATTCGTCGGGCGAAACGTTCCATATTCTTGCTTTCAATATATTGCACGCAAGAAAGTCGAAATCTTTGATTTAAGCTCATATGGTTTATGTCACTCTCCGATATCCTTGAGTTGATTATTGGTGTTCTGGGCGCGAGAACATCTGGGTAATCGCGTAGGTTTATGGATACCGTCAAGCCTTACTTCAATTGTTGGAAAAATGAAATCCGGAATAAGTCAACTGGCACTTGTTTTTATTGCCCTGATCTTGGTCATAGCTCTCGCGTTCGGGGCTTACTTGAGCCTGCCCACTCAGAACCAACATAATTCAACAATTAATGAATCGACAACTCAGACGATGATCTATTCTACAACAGCAACCACAAGCTGTACAGAATCATGCTCGTCCGTTATTTCTGCGTCCTCGACTTTGCAGGGTTCATCAACGACAACTTCTACGGTGATTGCTGGAGGTGGATGCACTGCACCATGCGTCGAAGGCATTGTCAGCATCGGCCCTTTGTGCCCCGTGGAATACGTGACCACCCTGACTACA
>JAPCJV010000181.1 GCA_027886785.1 Nitrososphaerota archaeon
GTATTCTTGATTCCTCCACTCCCCGTAGAAAGTGGCTAGGTCTGGTTAAAGTACGCAGAGAATTTCAGGCGCACATCGTAACCATGGAAAACAGATTTGACGGGTCTTCAGTCTTAATCAGAGTGTTTGGGATCAACAACTTCGAACTCATGAATAATTTAGCTGTTGCACTGAGGCATAAATTGAGCGGACGTGAAGTGAAGGTTCAATTAGTCCGAGAGACATCTAAAAAAGAAGTATTTCTTTCAGATTTTTCCATGTAAAAAAACGCTAATCAATGATAGATTATACGCCATAGTTGATTCTAAAGGAGATTAAGTCTAATAAAATGAGTCTCGGGAAACGAACATTTGTAGGTATCCGTCATCGTCTTGAAATAGATAGACCGATTGGGGAATATATTCCATTCGGCGCTCCTGACGGACGAATTGGAAACACTCTTGTTGAACACAAGTCGCGAGTAAAACCAGGATTACAAGAAAATCAAAAATCTTGGCACGATTGGTTTGAAAAAGGTCAGATAACACCTAGCGTAATTATTTGTTTTACAGATTACACTGGAAAAGAACACTACTTCAAAAATCATAATGATTTTAAAATTGCCAGAGAAGATGAACGAAAACGTATTTTTTCTCTTTTAGGAAGGTCTGTAGGCAAGAAGTACGGACATACTAATGGACTTATATATGGATTAAAAAATGTAGAAAGCGGGCAACTGGCGTCCTTAAGAACAAAAGAACATCAAAGAAGTGCAGGTCTTAAAGGAGGACGAGCTGGTGGCGGCCGAGGAGCGCGTATACAAATAGAAAAAGGGATAGGTATATTTGCTCTTGGATACAAACCTCCCGGTCGTCCCAAGAAAAATAAGTCTTGACAACCCCCATTAATTATGAAACAATGATAATGGAGATTAAAAATGATCTTTGAAAAACAATTCGATACTTTCTGGAGTCAACTTACTGCTCGAAAAAGAAACCCGCCTAAACCTGCAACTCTTGCTGCATATCGATCCTACTGGAAAAATTGGGTGAATCCAGAGATAGGGCGGCTCGAAGTTTCTCAAGTTGAAAATGGTGCAATGAAAGGACTTGTGTCCAAACTGGCCTCGGTTAACCTATCCCCGGCCACGATTGCCGGTATCACCCAACTAGTCAAAGGAATTGTAGCCTCCGCCATAGATGACAACGGTAACTGCCTCTATGTACGGAAATGGAACGCTGAATTCATTGACCAGCCTGTCATCCAAGACCAAGATGCCCCTGTAATAGGTCGAGAAGCCCTCTCCGAGGCGATTTCCCGAGCTCAGGGGCAATCCCGCACTCTATACGCCTTGCTGGCGGGTAGCGGGCTTAGAATCTCAGAAGCCCTGGCTCTGAAGGTAGGGCCCCGACCTGGATCCTCATATTGGGATCCCGACCAATCAAAACTTGTCATCCGAAAGGCTCTTTACCGCGGCAAGGAACAGTCGACTAAGACCGCGGCCGGCGTACGAGAAGTAGACCTGGCCCCTGAACTCAACACCTTTCTCATGCAGAACGTACCACAAAATGATACTTTCTGCTTCTCAAACCAGAACGGGACTCCTCTTCGACTTGGAACAGCCTATGCTATCAAAGATGAATTAGGACTGCCTGGGTTTCATAGTTTCCGTCGTTTTCGAATAACGCACCTAGAAAATCAGGGAGTGCCGCGGGGACTGGTGATGTTTTGGACGGGTCACGCAGGAAAGGATGTCCACGATCGATATGTAAGACTGGACAAAGACGTCGAGGCAAGAAAAGAATGGGCTAATCGGGCAGGTGTCGGTTTTTCAATTCCACAATAAAGGAGAAAAATAATGGGTCACACGGTTGGGGATCAAGCGAAGAGATCGTCTGCAAAATCAGAGAAGAAAGTAGTAGAAGAATTGACATTCGAAAAAGCTTTAGGACATATCCGAGAGAATATCAACATTGGCCATGCAGTGCCCGCTGATCGATGGAAGATGCTTTTGGTAGAGTATGATCGACTCCTTGAAAAGCTGGAATCAAAAGAGCGAGACTTGGAGAATGAGAGAATCGCAGGAGATGCCTTACAAAAACGGAACGAAGAACTTGAATCGACCGTACGAGTGATGGAAGCACAGGCAAATATTCCTGTGCCAGATGCGACAGGCGATCCGACGGATCCGGGAGCCGATCACTGATTTTGAATCGGTTTCAAATCACCTTTCAAGACTAAACCGAAGAAAACATCCTCAATTACCTTGGCAGTGATATCTGTTCGGCCAGCCAGTACTTGGCTCAACTTCGCTCGATTCTGAGCAGTATCATATCGCTTCCAAGATCCGTTACTCTTAACGAATTCAGAAACAGCCATAACAGTACCCCTGGCCTGCCCGATCTCCACGAAAGGCTTTCGATCCTTGATCTGTTGAGCAAACTCATTGGCTCGCTTCTCCGCATCTGCTCCGTAGAATTCACAAATCATACCGTCCAAATCGCAAACCCACCAATTCGGATACTCTTTGCTTTTGTAAACCTGGATGTTATCGTACCGACGAGACAAGAATGTAGTGGATTTTACTTCGTTAGGAACAAAATCGGGCAGAGTCTCATGCGCTGTAAATAACGGTGTGGTCGAATCAGGCACTATATTTTTGCAGATAAACTCCAATTCGTGATCTGCCCAACGGTCATCGAGTTCGGCTTTCCATTTCTGGAATTCTTTGTCGCGCCTATACCGCTCATTATCGTCACGTCTATCCATGATTCGCCCCCTTCAGTAGGGCTCAAAATCTTGTGAATATCTTCCCTTAGGATCAATCGTCGGAAGCAATGCTTTAAGTTGTTCGACTCGATCTTGAATAGATCCGACTTTCAATTTGAATTCAGGAAGCCGATCATAATAATGGAAACCCTGATGAACTGCCACGGAAGGATCCGCACACAGCACCTTCCCACCTGTGGATCGAATGACCTTACGAATCAAGCCGTCGTCCAGCGGGCCGTCCATTCCGTCCATCGTTGGAAAATGCTTCTTGAGATAAGTTCTGGGTTCCGAAAAATATTCTTCACAAATGTGAGGAATCACTTGCGCAAATTTGTCTCGGCGATAGCACGTACCCGGATTACTATAGAAGTCAGGAGGCATGTGACCACAACGACGGGCACAAGTAACAAAATAATCGTTTGAATCATGCTGCTCCTTATGCCACTGAAAGAAATTTGGACGCACCGCCACATCTTCTTCAACAAGATAAATGAACTCGGCACCCATCTCGTAACCCGATTTTAAAGCATTCAAAATGTTCCAACAACCACTCAAAACAGAAATATGCTCGCCGGCTCGAAAGATCTCAGCCGTCGGCAAATAGGTGTCACGACAGTATTCCACGTCATCTAACTGCTGATCTGTCGCAGTATCGAGAAAGATTCTAATGTCGAGATGCTCGGCTTCCGGTGTCTGACTAAGCCTTTCCAGAGTTAGCGCCAGAAACTCCGGACGCTTTAACGTCGGAATCACTACCACTGAACTGTTCTGTAGCTCCACCTTCATTCTCCCAAATTGCATCCCAACGTGCTTGACTGACTTCTCCGCCCATTGGGGGAAATTGCGCTTTTGCCATGCCGCGGGCCAACTTATCTCCGGCTCCTGTTCCCATTGTATTCTCCTTTCGAAATTAGACCTACTCTAATAGAATATCACAGTTTTCGGGTTTTGTCAAGCTATTTTTCAATATACTAATTCTTTGATCCACTTCACCGCTGCCTGCCAAAATGTCAACGGCTCTCCCCCGAGATACTTCAACCAATGTTCCACCCCTTCTTCGTTCTGCCTCTCAATCGCCCTAATACCGTCAAAGATGGCATTGGGGTTGCATAAGAGTTTGACGCCCACCCGTGCGATGTCCAAAGCATCATCTGAGTCAGCTTTCCAACTTTTGGGTGCCCAAACAATCGCACTCGAGACCACGGACGGCACGCCGCAATAAATCCCATCTGCTGTAATCATGTTGAAAGATTCAGTATAGGAAGGCTGCAACAGAAGATCCATTTGACTGACCAACTCTATGAATTCCTCCCAAGGCTGCCAGCCGTGCTTAATCAACTCCACGCCGTCAAGACATCCACACATCGCATCAATGGAACGGGTGACATCTCCTCCGTTCCCTTCACCGCCCGCGCTCATGTGAATTTCTATCGGAACATCTAGTTCTTTATGAATCGCCACAGCTGCGCCGGCCGCTGTCATGAAATTCTTAAGGGGACGTATGGCACCGAATATCCCTATTTTGATCGTGCTGATCCCGTCCCAGGCGTCCTTCCTAATTTTAGATAGTGGATACAAGTTTGGGAGATACACAATTCTCTGCCCGTAAACCTTCCTCATCCACCTTACGAACCGCAGAGAGTTCCCGCCCACCTTTATGTTATCGTATATTTCGGACAACTCTAAGGCGCTCAAGATGTTCTTCATACCCAAAGGATCGGCCTGCAAAAATCCGACGTTGGAGTGGGACTCTATCACAAATTGAATTTCCGGAAACCCCTTTATGAGCTGCTCCATATCGTACTTACTCAACCATGGCGCAGATACGATGACATTCGTAAGTGAATCTTCATGTTCTCCGTTGTACTCGATAATTGAATTCACGAGGTCTATATTGTTGGTCACAGGGAAGACTGCGGTTCTTACCCCATATTGATGAAGAACACGAGCATTGGTAAGAGCGGCAACACACAAACCGATGTGAGATATTCCCACCCAACTTGAAAAATTTTTAAAAGCTATAGCTACTCTAAATTCGGCCTCCATTAGCCCACATCCTTTTCAATCCCTCAGATATGTTATATTTATGCTCTTCAGTAAGAGATCTTCCTTTTTGATTCTCATGTAACTTTTTCCACTTCAAATCTTCTTCTTCGCTCTTAATCCGACCTTTATTTGCTTTAGATATCTTAACTCGTGTTTCTGCGGAAACAACATGCCCTCTTTGAGCTTCAGATATCTTAAATCCCCAAGTAATTTTTCTTCCTTTCATTGACTCTGATCTTTTTTGTTTAGTTTTTAAAGATTGTTTTCTTCCAGTA
>JAPCJV010000182.1 GCA_027886785.1 Nitrososphaerota archaeon
ATAAGAATCGTCTTTATTTTGTAAGTGATTTATTTCTGCTCGCAAATACTAACTCTCGTCTGCATAGATTAAGGTTATGGATTCTGTATCAAAAGTGGAAATCTAAATCCAGCTTCTTTCATTTGAGCAAATTCGGAGATGATGAAGGGAAGCGCGGAATTGTGTTTAGAAAAATAATCTCTCATCTTCCAGATCTTTTCCAAGCGATTGGCTTTGCAGTTATCCCTCCCAATCGAATTGCTTCATTTTTGATGTTCCGCACTAACTCGGAAGTTTCTTTCGAGCTGTACCTCTCGATCCTTCCTTTATCAGCCAGCTTGTTTACTTCAGGATCGAAGGGAAGTTTTCCGAGGAAATTAATGTTCAAACTTTTCGCCGCCTGCTCGATATCCGAATCTTGAAACATTTTGATGACGTCTCCACAATGGGGACACTTCATGTAACTCATGTTTTCGACGATTCCGGCGATCGGTACATTCATTTGCCGGGTCATGTTTATCGACTTTCTAACAATCAACATAGATAGATCCTGAGGAGTCGTGACGATGACGACAGAGTCAACGGGCAGAGATTGAAAAACAGTCAAAGGAGCATCTCCGGTTCCGGGAGGCAAATCGACAAGCAGGAAGTGCAGATCTCCCCAATTCACGTCGTTGAAAAGCTGCCTGATGACTCCGTTGATAATCGGCCCTCGCCAAATTACGGGAGTGTCAGGAGTGTCCAGCAATAGGTTCATGGAAATCACTTTGATGCCCGATTCCGTGATTTTCGGTGCGACGCCCACTTCATCAGCGAACGGTTTTCCGGATAAACCAAAGATCTTGGCAGTACTCGGCCCTGTGATGTCGGCGTCCAGAATTCCGACTTCGTAGCCTTGTCTGCGTAATTCGATCGCGATAGTAGCTGTAACGTAGGATTTTCCGACTCCGCCCTTTCCGGACATTATGGCAACGATGTTTTGGATTCCTTTCTTCTCGAGTTTATCGATTCCTGCGCTCATCCCAGGGGCTTTGCCCGGAGATTTTTGTTCTGCCCTCATTTGTTGTAGCCTAGCGGTCAACTGCTCCACTTCGTCCTTCGTCATGGCGCTCATTTTTACCGAAACGTTAGAAACGTCAGGCAATTGTGTAAGAACTCGGTTAATGTCCGACTCAATCGTAGAAGCGAGAGGACATCCTTTGACAGTTAGGGCAATATCAATATCGACGTGAGGACCGCTAATTTCAAGCCCTCTAACCATGTTCAAATCCACGATGTTCAGACCAATCTCTGGATCCACGACTTCGCGTAGTTTCGAGATCAGCTGCTCTTTAGTAGCCAATCGAAAAATCTCCTGATTCCCAGGAGAACAAAGACTCTCCCGACTTAAGACTCTAGCGGAAGTCTTTCAGTAGCTCTTGATATTTCGGAAGATTAGTCTCCAGACTCAAATCCTGCAGAGCCATCGGGTTTGGACTAGTGAGCGTGTTCGCCTCGAGGGATTTCACTTCGCCCGAGAAAATCAATCCAGTAGGGATTCGACCTTCAGACAGGAGTTCGGAACACCGAGAAAAAGCCGAAACGCGGCTGTTATTCGAGTAATTTTTCTCAGAGTCCAAAACATATACTTTTTCGCGCCATTCTTTGTAAGTATCATTGTATGTAACACAAGGGCTTAGAACTTCGATAAAGGCGAAGCCCCGCAAAGAATTAGCATGCTCAATTCCTTTCTTGAGCAATGTCGTGAGCTGGGTTTGGTTCCCTGTAAATCCTCTTGCGATAAAAGTGGTGTTCTGTATCGAAAGTGCAGTCATGACAGCATCAAAGGGAAGTTCGACGTTTCCCTCGTACCCTGGAACCGCTGTAGGAGCAGGTTGACCTTTTGTCAAACCATAGGTCCCGTTTTGCATTACAATGTATACAATGCTGGGATTACGTTTTAGGGCGTGAATGAAATGCCCCGCGCCGATAGCGTATCCGTCTCCATCTCCTCCTGCTGCTATCACTGTTAAATTGGGATTCGCGAGCTTCACACCGATCGCGGTCGGAAGAAGCCTCCCGTGAAGTGAGTGAATGCCGTAACATTCTAGATTATTATGAATGGAACCGGAACACCCAATGCCTCCAACTACAACAGTGTCTTTGGGCTTTATCTGGAGGTCAGATAGAGATTTTTTCATCGATGCCAATACTCCGAAATCGCCGCACCCGGGACACCAGATCGGAGTCGATAGGGGAACCGTTTTTGTCATAATTATGCGACCACTCTTGATCGGATGCTCGCGTAGATGGAACCGGAAATTTCCTTCGGTTTGAACGAAGATCCATCGAATTTGGTGATGCTCTGAACAATTTCGGGTTTACTGATTTGACTTTTGATTATTGCTGCCAGCTGTCCTTGGTAATTATTTTCCACCACGAACACATAATCCATTTGATCGACGAACTCTTGGACGTTATCCTCAAGGAGGGGCCAAATCGTTTTGATCTGGTGGAATCTGGCGACAATTCTGTTTTCCCGCAACTGCTGCATCGCTTCGATGATCGGACCATATGTCGACCCGAATCCAATGATCCCGATCTTTGCGTCTTTTGGACCAATGTTGTTTCCCCGCGGGAGATCCTTTTTGGCTAGTTCCAGTTTCATCATTCTTTTTCGCATCATTCGTAGTCGGTTAGTCTTATCGGTAGATACGGAACCGAATTCATTGTGCTCATTGCCGGTAACCTGCGATTCTCCTCCTTCTTGTGAAGGTATGGACCGGAAGGAAATCCCGTCTTCAGTAAACTCGTACCGCTTGTAAACGGGCATCTTAGCAAGATCTTCTTCCGTAACAAGTTTCCCTCTATCTATGTGAATCTTATTCAGATCAAAAGGATCTATGCTCGCACTGTTTTGACAGAGAGCCTGATCCAAAAGGAGATAGACAGGCAGCTGGTATTTTTCTGCCAAGTTCATTGCGAGCGAGGTCATTTCAAAGCATTCGCCGGCTGTACCTGGCGCCACCACTAGCCTCGGAAATTCGCCGTGCGAAGAATAGACGACGTGATTGATGTCGGACTGCTCATTTTTCGTTGGTTCACCAGTACTAGGTCCCACTCTTTGGCACTGCGCCACGACAATCGGTACTTCAGCCTCACCTGCATGTCCCACACCCTCGGTCATCAATGATTGTCCCGGCCCCGAGGTTGCAACCATGACCCGTGCTCCCGCATACGCAGCTCCGATCCCCATGTTAATGACCGCGAGTTCATCTTCTGCTTGTTTCACGATCCCTCCAAATTTAGGCAGTCGTGGAGCAAGCCACTCCATAATATCCGTGGCGGGAGTTATCGGATAACCAATGAAAAATCTCCCACCGCTTACGAGAAAACCGTACGCTGCGGCTTCATTCCCGGTAGACAATATCCTGCTTGAATAATCGCCTCGGGCGAGAGTGTATGGGTTTGAAGTAATATTTTTGGTCGCGAACTCAAATCCCATGGTGAGAGCTTTCAAATTCGCCTCCAATGCCTCCTTCCCCCTCCTTTCGTACCTCGCAGTAAGCATCCTCATCAATACCTGGTCATCCAGCCCCAGGAGTCTTCCAAGAATCGCGAAGGCTATCGTATTCTTGAAAATATTTCTCCGAAGTTCGGACGCAGCCATGTTTCCCAGTGGGGCAGAATAAATCGAAAAAGTCGGTTTGCGAAATCTCTCGGAGAGCTGTCCCTTTGAACTGTCAAAAATGATAATCGCTTTTTCAGAAAGTTCGGGAAGACCCGCCTGCACTGCTTCTTCATCGAAGGCAACCAGAATATCGATCGTATCACCGATGCAATACACATCTCGGGTAGAACCCCGAATGACTCCATCGGCATGCCCTCCCCGGATTCTGGATAGAACGTTCCTCGCGTCGTAAATATTCAGACCAAGATCCCTGAAGACTCTACCGAGAAGATTAACGACGGTTAAGGTACCGTCCCCGCCTTGGCCTCCGATCATTATCGTAATATCGTCTTTAAGCTCAGGCGCATTTTCAGACCTTTGTTCTAACTTGGTTGCCAATTATTTCCACGCGTTTAGGAGGTGAGATTTCTTTGAGTCGCTGAAGGAATAAGCTAGTAATCAAGAACTACAATTGTCGCTTTCATTATATAAGCGTGGCTTCGAAGAAAAATGAGAAAAAAAGAAGCTAATTCTCAAAATCTAAGAAGTTCATTCAATTTGCTACAAAATAAACTCTGAGAAAAGTGGTTTAAGAAAAGAAATTCTTATCTCTCTTGTTAGTCTCAAATCATATCTGATAACGATATTGCAGTGGTAATCAAAGTGAATCGAGGCTTAATAGACTTAAATATCACAAACGCACTTTTCCTTTTTCTGACCACTTCCTTCAGGTTCTATCTAAATGCAGACCCCATATGAAATTGCGGCGAAATCAGTGATTCCCGCAATCAGGGGTATGATCTCCAAGGGATTGATTGAGAGAGATTTTACGCAGTCGCAAATTGCTGAAGCTCTGGGGATTACACAGCCCGCCGTTTCAAAATATTTTTGGGAAAAGAGAGGCCGCGCGATCGATTTCGATCATAAAGAAGATGTGAAGGATATGGCGGATGTGATCACTGAAGGGATCGCTACCAGAAAACTAAGCAGAATTCAGGTCGCGAATATGATCAAAGAAATTTGCGATTATGTGATGCGTTCGGGCTACATGTGCGATCTCCATTTTGAGGTGGATCCTCAAATCAGAAATTCGAACTGCAAGATCTGCATGGAACCTCAGACCTCCAGCTTCTAGCTTCTGAACTTTTCTCGAATATTTTGAAGGATGCGTTAGACCAGCCTAAGAGAAGGCTTCTAATACCGTAGTGGTCGCTCCGTAGGGCGGATGCCTGAGCTAAGAAAAGACTACTTCACGAAAAAGCTTGTCTTAGTTTCTGAGGAAAGAGGGAAACGGCCTTCTGAATATTCAGGACTACATCGCGAGCATCCTACGGTGCGTGACATTTTTCCTTTTTGTACCGGAAATGAAGAAATGACTCACCAAGCGGATCTCGTACTTTTCTCCAAAGTTAACTCTCTCCTGTAGCTTGCCGATTCCG
>JAPCJV010000183.1 GCA_027886785.1 Nitrososphaerota archaeon
AAAGGAAGCTGCTAGACTGGTCGTCCTGGCAAAACTGGGTGTTAGGGAAACGGATCGCTACGTCTCACGCAGCCTGATGAATGGCAAAAAGATTTCGGTATCTAAAGACACGGGAAAGAAAAAAGTAGAGTTGAACGCCATAATCGACAAGCTCGTCCGAGACTACGAGTCAAAGTCCTTTATGGAGATAGCAAAATTGAGGCATGAATCCAAGTTCAGTCTATTCGACGACATTCCACCATTTGAAAGACTCGACTACTGGCATACGATCTCCCACGTCGCGGGAATCTTGGATAAGATGGAGGATATCCGGGTCCTCATCGACGGCTTGCAGATAAACACGTTTCGAAACTTTGCAATCTTGACTTTTTACATGCGTTTCGATTCGATCTGGGACGAAAAACCCTTCCGGATTCTTTCTAGGGTGACGCTGGTATTGCTGCACGAATCCAAGGAGTGGAAAATAGTCCACGAGCACTGGTCTCCAATGTCTTTCCATGCGCTGAAATTTCTCAATTCCATTTCGGAAGACTCGCGGTTTGATAATCTCCCCTTGTCTCCAAAACATTCGATCAACCCTTAATCTGCTATCTCTAACAGATTCGGTACATCTCGAAGGATTACAGCCTCAAGGCATTATTTGCCTTTAATTAACAGGAAATGGAAATGATTTCTACAATGATGAAGAACGGCGGACTGAGTGAAAGCGAATTTGATCAGCTCTTCAAAAGCGTTTCAAACTGGGGACGATGGGGTCCAGATGACGAATTGGGCACCCTTAATTTTCTCACGCCGGAGAAAGTTGCGAAGGCAGCTGCCCTGATACATTCTGGACGCACAGTGTCAATGTCAATGCCCGTCGATACCGTGGCATCTCCTGACAATCCCCATCCTGCAATTCATCATATGACTCGAAGCTATGACGTGACAAGTGAAATGGGACAACCTCTCTTTTCCGCAGACTTTCTTGGATGCGATTGTCACGGAAACGCGCATTCACACTTTGACGCTCTTTGTCATATAGCATACAAAGGGAGCTTATATAACGGAAAGCCGATGTCGCGGGTTTCGTCTATTGGTGCGCAGATAATGGACCTCACAAGATATGCGAACGGGATTGTAGGACGAGGAGTTCTTCTCGATATACCACGCGTACGCAAGACCAAATGGCTCGAACCGGGCGAAGCAGTAACGGTTGAAGACATTCTGGAAGCGGAAAGAGAGCAGGGCGTACAATTAGGGGAGGGAGATTTATTCGCGTTGCGAGTCGGGCATTGCAGACGGAGGACAGAGCTTGGTCCCTGGAAAGTGGAGCAAGGTGGTCCAGGCAGGGCGGGACTGCATCCCACTGTTATGAAGCTCCTCCACGAAAGAAAGATCTCTGCTTTCTTGCCCGATGGTGATGGAGAGATCGTCCCCAGTCCCGTAGAAGGAGTGGGTTATCCAGTACACGCTTTACAAATCGCAGCCATGGGCCTTGCATGTGGCGATAGCCTGCAACTTGAGGAATTGTTGAAAGTCTGCGAGGAAGAAAACAGATGGGAGTTCATGGCGGTGGTGTCGCCTCTCAGGCTACCTAGAGGTACTGGATCTCTCGTCAACCCGATTGCCATCTTTTAGTTATAAACTACAGCCTCGGGAATTTCTGCTCCTTTAGATCACAGCAATAGGACTGACCGGTGATCCCGTTCCTCCTTTTATTTTAAGGGGCAAGCATACAAACAGAAATTCCGTAATATGCTCCTTGCGCAGCTGTTCGAGTTTCAAGTTTTCAACCAAGATGATCCCTTTTTTCACCAAAAGAAATTGGTGAACAGTACCCATTTCCCCGCTTTTTTCTGAAGGGTCGATCTCTATGCCGGCAGTATCGGTTCCAACAAGGCTGACGCCTTTTTCTGCCAGAAATCTGGCGGCATCCATGCCGATTCCGGGACAAGGAGGTCCAAGGTACTTCTTGTTGTCCACCATCCAGTATCGTTCCCAACCAGTCGCTACAAGAACAGCATCTCCTCTTTTGATATCTAATCCCTTGGCTTCTAGTTCTCTTTTGATATCGTCAGAGGTGATCGGATTGTCGTCCCTCTGCAACTCTCTAGAAACTTTGGAGGTGTTTGTTACGTCAATGAAAATTCCTCTGGTGAAAATCGGGGGGAGCTTCTCAACTCCTAGCTTCGACGTGCCAAAGTTATCCGTCAGCTCTGAAGCAATTTGGTGATTGTACATTTGTCCATCTTCAGATACGTGATTCAAACTATCCAAATGGGTTCCCATGTGATCTGCCATTTCTAGCCTCATGTTCATCGCCCTAAATTTGTTAGTTGAGGGAAATACCTTTGCGCTGTCTTCGTGACGACGAAAGGTGGAATATTGAAATTCGCCGTGAAACCAATCGCTAGGGATGCCATTTTCCAATACATGCGATAGTTCAATGATCCTTCCAGATTTTACCAGCCCCTTGGCACTTAGAATCACCTCCGTTGATATTTCCTTTAACGCACCAATTTCGTCGTCTGGTCCCCATTTCGATTTACTCTCCCGTTTTTCCATCATAGAGAACACTTCACCTTTCGCAATATCCTAGAGAGTCGGAAATCTCAACAGCTTAGTTTCCAAAAAATCAATCCAGTCTTAGAGTTTCTCAAAACTCAATACCTCGTAGATTGGCACTTTAGGGATGACTACCTCTAAACCGCCACCCGGGGCGCGACTCGCTAGCAAATCTACCTCGCCAAAAACCGCTTTTACAACGCCGAAATTCACAGGAAGATTTAGGCGCACGGCCAAGTTGGTGAGAGGGATCGGATCTTCGCAAAAAACTGGAGCCTTGGGAGCTTGTCTCAGTGGAGAATAATTTACTATGTGTACCATGTATCGTTCCGCTCGACCGAATTCTGGCCGAGGTGCTTGGCGAGTTAGAGTGACCTCGGCGCTAAGAGGAGCGTTGGTTTGTACGAGTGGAGAGGGGAGTAGCTTCTTCAGGACGTTTTGAAAGATCTGTCGATAGATCCAGTAACCGTGGTTGAAATAACTACGCCCTAAGGGAAATGCAAACAACGCAATTCTTCCACTAAGAGCAACCGCGGCGTATTGCGTTGTGTGATCGAAAGGAGTCTGGGCATGACTGGTGTAATGCTCGGGAGATCGCTGGAAGAGTGGTTCGCCAAGCAGAGCTAAGGTTGTTGCAGGTTGTTCTACACTCCACTGCGATGCGCCTTCGTACAGAGCGTATTCGTAGGAGGGCAGCTCCTCCACAAGTCCATCTTGAGGCACGAGGTAAGCAGGGATAAAGGGCGACGCCCCATCATAATGAAATCCGTAAAGTTCGAGCCAAGAGATGTTTGATTCTGCAAGCAAGCCGGAATTATGAGCTACAATTACTGCTCCACCGCGTTCGACAAATGCATGCAAACGAGAAGCTAGAGACTTTTCGACTACAAGCTCGTCGGGCAGGATTACCATCGCGTAACGTTCCCAATCAGCGGTTGAATCAACAATATCGAACTGCACATGGGATTCGGTGAGGAGTTTGACCCATCCAAAGTTGGTGGGCGTGCACGGGGTATCGAGCAAACGGCCGCTAGTAATTAGAGCCAACTCGGTGACCGGGATCGCCTGATCAAGATAAGGCTCGAGCTTCTCAACGTGGCGGTAAACCTCTCCAATGACTTGGTAAACGGCCGGATCCAACCGGCCATTTGGGTGGATCTGATCCCCAATGTCGCACCTCGCACCATTGGCTAGAAACGTCGCCATCTCTAGAAGCAGCTGATTTGGGAGCTTTAGGCCTCCAAAGTCTCCCCAAAAACCCTCGAAGCGCGTGGTCAAGCCATACGTGGGCAACCCGAAATTTCGAGCAAAGCGCAATATCGTGGGCGCGTAAAAATATCCATACCAGGTAGTGTCTGTGAAGAGTCCCTCCAAGTCCGAGTAGTCGATGAAGGGGACGCGGTCTCGAAGACCGAAAGACGCCTCGTTTTGAGGGCCGACCTGGCAGTTAGGGCGGACTTCTTTCACAACATCATGAATTTTTTTGACAAAGGAATTCTGCAGCGCGATCTGGTGGGTATATTGCGCACCTGTGTCCAGCGGATCGAGGCCCCGACCCTCCAATTGTCGAATACATTCATCGCAATAACATTCAGGGGAGTGCGTTTGGCTACCATGAGCTCCATCAATCCAGAGGGCATCCAGCTCATATCGCGAAACAAGTTCCCGGATATGATTTAT
The DNA here is from genome assembly GCA_027886785.1 of Nitrososphaerota archaeon. Next base: position 4,228 of record JAPCJV010000183.1, read on the forward strand.
CTCGAGGTTTACAAAATCTTCGTGGGATAAGCACAGCTCTGAAGTAACGCATACTCCAGTCTCCTGAGAGCACCCCGGTGTCTCATTAGACTTCGGCAGGCGGCTAGTTCTGTCGCGCTTTAGCGCGAGCCATTCCGGATGCCTTTCGCCGAGTTCTAAATTCCATGTGGTCATGTAGTAAGCATAGACCATAATTTTCCGTTTGCGCAGCGCGGTTACCTGTGCTCCGAAAAGATCGAAGGCAAGCCCCGGATGAATGGGCGCATAAGCTGAGGGATAGTACGAGTATCCAAACATATCTTTGGCAAATATGACAGCACCATTGACATGCGCTTCAACAAGCCGGTCGCCGAACTCGTCAGCATCGAATCGGTCGCCTACCTTAGGAATATGTTTGGAGTTATGAAATTCAATGTCCACTTTTCTCCATGGATGGAAGGACGAAGTAAGGTAGTGGGGATTGATCCAGTATTTTGTCGCAAGGCCCGGGGAACCAAGATCCGCTGGTGAATCCTCGTCTTGTTTGCGAGTATCAGGTTGCTGGCGACTCAATTCTTTTCACCTTTGCAGATTTCTTAGAGGGATCTGGCGATCTTTTGCGCTTCATAGATTGCATTGCCCAGTTTTGCGCCGGCGAGATTTGCGTCTCCCACAAGATATGTTTGAGGTAACTTGCTTCTGAACGGCAAATAGAGCGAGTCATTTTGCGCTCTGCCGGTTATTAGGATCACGTTATCGACTTCGATCTCACGTTGTATTTTTTCGGAAAAAATGTTGTACAGCACGGCTTTTCTTCCAGAAATTTTCTTTATCCAAGT